>NZ_WJWX01000026.1:0-51260 GCF_009661015.1 Brevundimonas sp. SPF441
CGAACGCCGCCCAGCCGTCGTTCACTTCCCAGTTCCAGTTGGCGCCGGTCGTGGACGATTCAGCGTTGATATCGTCGATCATGTGGTAGCCGGCGTCGATGGCGCCGTACCAACCATTGGGTTCCGCTGATGCAACACCAGCCGACAGGGCCAGGGCGGCCGCTGCGCTGGAGGCCAGCACGAAAGTCTTCATACGCATAGGGGGGTATCCCTCCGCCTCTGTTATAGTAGGGGGCGGGTCTACCGCCTACGCGGGTCTTACCAGCCTTGCTGTATAAGGTCGAGGCGGAAACGTGACGATATAGACCAGCAAATCTGAGACCGTGGCCTTGATGATACACGTGAATTTCGGGTTGGGCCACAGAATGGTTAATCACAAGCCCTCGACACGTCACAATCTAGGACCGCGCGGCGGCATAACCTATGCGAGCGTCACGTCTCGTTTTTTGGATCGACCATCTGCATCCCGAGCCACTCCGCAATCAGCGCCGGCTTGTCGGCCCCCTCGATCTCGACCGTCAGTTCGTGTTTCAGCAACCAGCGTCCGCCGCCCTTGTCGTCTGCCGATAACAGCTTGAAGCGACCGCGAATGCGTGATCCTGCTGGCACCGGCGCCAGGAACCTCAGCTTGTCGAAGCCGTAGTTCACGCCCATCACGACGCCCTCCAGGGGCGCCACCGCGTCATAGCTCATGGCCGAAGCGAGGCTCAGGGTCAGGAAGCCGTGCGCGATGGTTCCGCCGAACGGCGTGGCCATGGCCGCCTCCGGATCGACATGGATGAACTGGTGGTCTTCGGTGCAATCGGCGAAGGCGTCGATACGGGCCTGAGTGACGTCGAACCATTTCGACACCCCAACCTCCTGACCGATCAATGCTTGAAGTTCACTAGCCTTGGTCATTGTGCGTTTCCTCAGTTCATTTGATGTGAGGTTGGCCGACCCTTGCCACGAAGGAAAGATCCTCAGCCGCCAAAGCGCCCCTCGATGATCTCGGCGTACAGTGTCGGATCGACGTTGCCGCCCGAAAGGACGATGGCCGTCGCCCGTCCTTTCGTCCCGATCTTTCTGGCAAGCAGGGCCGCGAGCGATACGGCGCCGCCTGGTTCGAGGACGATCTTGAGATGGCGGAACGCGAACCGCATCGCTTCCGCAACCTCGGCATCCGAGACGGTGATCGCCCCCGCCAGCCGCCGGTTGATCGGCCAGGTCAGCACACCCGGCATCGGCGACATCAGGGCGTCGCAGATCGAGGGCGCGCCATGCGGATGACCGACCCGCTCTCCGGCTGCCAGCGACCGCGCCGTGTCGTCGAAGGCTTCCGGCTCGACCACGAACACCTTCGTCGCCGGACTGCGCTCGGCCATGACCAGATTGATCCCGGCCATCAACCCGCCGCCGGACGCCCCGCATAGCAACTGGTCGAACGGCGCATCCGCCTGATCCAGCATTTCCAGCGCCGTCGTCCCCTGGCCCTCGATAATGAAGGGATCATCGAACGGCGGAACCAGGATCGACCCGCGCTCGGCGGCGATGGCTGCGCCGATCGCCTCGCGGCTTTCGGTCCAGCGGTCGTAGAAGCGCACCGCGCCGCCGAAGCCGATCACGCCCTCGACCTTCACTCTGGGCGAATCCGACGGCATGACGATGATCGCCGGCGTCCCGACCATGGCGGCGGCAGCGGCCACCCCTTGGGCATGGTTCCCGGACGAGAAGGCGACGACGCCGCGCGCCTTCTCCTCTTCGGTCAGTCGGCTGATGCGGTTGTAAGCGCCGCGAAACTTGAAGGCTCCGGCGCGCTGCAGGCTTTCTGCTTTCATCAGAACCCGCCCGCCGACCACCGCGTTCAGAGCCGGGCTTTCGAGCAGGGGCGTGCGGACGGCGACTCCGTCAATCTGGCGGGCGGCGTCGAGGACGCCTTCATAGCTGGGCAGGTGCGTCGTCATATGCTCCCCTTAGCCCAAGACGCAGCCGGGAGAGAACCATGAGCCTGATCCTCGCCATCGACCAGGGCACGACCTCCACCCGCGCCATCGCCTTCGAGGTCGCGCCTCAAGCAGCGCGAAGCGCGGTAGGCGAAGAAAAAGGGGACCTGAGGCCCGTCGCGGTCAGCCAGATCGAGCTGGCCCAGCATTTCCCGAAGTCCGGCTGGGTCGAACATGACGCCGCCGAAATCTGGACCGCGACGCTCCAGACCTGTCGAGAGGTGGTGCGCAAGGCCGGAGGCGTCGCCCGCTTCAACGCCATCGGCATCACCAATCAGCGGGAAACAGCCGTAATCTGGGACGCAGCGACCGGCGAGCCGCTGCATCGCGCCATCGTCTGGCAGGATCGCCGCACCGCCGACGTCACCGCACGCCTGACCGCCCAAGGCCACGAGCCTAGGGTCCAGACCGCGACCGGCCTGATCCTTGATCCCTATTTCTCGGCAACCAAGTTCGCCTGGCTGCTGGACGCCGTGCCCGGATCGCGCGAGCGGGCGGCGAAGGGCGAGGTCAAGCTGGGCACGATCGACGCCTGGCTGATCTGGAAACTGACCGGCGGTCGAGTCCACGCCACCGATGCGACCAATGCATCACGCACGTCGCTGATGGATCTGAGGACGGTCGAATGGCGTGACGACCTGTGCGCCTTGTTCGACATCCCGCGCGAAGCCCTGCCTGACATCGTCCCCTGCGCGGGTGTGATCGGCGAGACCGATCCAGCATTGTTCGGCCAGCCTCTGCCGATCGCCGGATCGGCGGGCGACCAGCAGGCGGCCCTTGTCGGGCACGGGGCGCTGAAGGCTGGGGACGCCAAGATCACGTATGGCACCGGCGCCTTTCTGGTCGCCAATGTCGGCGCGGAGCCCGTGGCCTCGACACGGCGTCTGTTGGGCACGCTCGGCTATCAGGCCGACGGCCAGTCCGCCTATGCGCTGGAGGGGTCGATCTTCTCGGCCGGCTCGGCGATCCAGTGGCTGAGAGACGGGGTCGGGCTGATCTCGGAGTCGCGCCAGTCGGAGGCGATGGCGCAGACCCTCAAGGACAACGGCGGGGTGTACATGGTCCCCGGCTTCACGGGTCTGGGCGCACCATGGTGGGAACCGGAAGCGAGAGGAACCATCGTCGGGCTGACACGGGATTCCGGTCCGGCCCATTTCGTACGCGCCGCGCTGGAAGCCCTGGCCTATCAGACGCGCGATTTGCTCGACGCCCTGGCCGCCGACGGAGCCCCGCCGCTGAAGACGCTGAAGGTGGACGGCGGCGTCACCGCCAACAGTTTCGCCATGCAGTTCGTCGCCGACATCTGCGAGGTCGAGGTGGAGCGTCCGGCCTTCCAGGAGATGACGGCCCTGGGCGCCGCGCGCCTGGCGGCCCTGGGCGTCGGCCTTTTGCCGGACTTGGAGGCGCGCCCGGCCGAGGCGCCCGCCTGCTGGAAACCACGCATGAAGGCGGACGAGCGCGAGCGTCTGCTTTCCGGCTGGCGTCGGGCCGTGAAGGCCGCCATCATCGCCGCGTCGGACCGGGCGTGAGATCCGGACGGCTCAAGGAAACGAAGAGGACCGCCGCATGACTGACGCCGCCCCGCTGGACGCCCAAAGCGCCTTCTCCGGCACGCGCGAGGTCGATCCGCGCTATCGCCTGGACGAGGCGGCGCTGGACGCCTGGATGCGCGCCCACGTCTCGGGATACGCTGGCCCGCTTACGGTGCGTCAGTTCAAGGGCGGCCAGTCGAACCCGACCTATGAACTGGTGACGCCCACGCACGCGTATGTGCTGCGTCGCAAACCGCCCGGCGTCCTGTTGCCCAGCGCCCACGCCGTCGACCGCGAGTTTCAGGTCATCTCGGCTCTGGCCGCGCAAGGCTTCCCCGTCGCCAAGCCTCATGCCCTATGCCTGGACGAAACCGTCATCGGCTCGATCTTCTATGTGATGGACAAGGTCGAGGGTCGGATCTTCTGGGATTTGAAGCTGCCCAGCCTGACGCCCGTGGAGCGGCGCGCCGTATATGAAGCCCAGACGGACACGCTGGCCCGGCTGCACGCCTTCGATCCGGCCGCCATCGGCCTGGGCGACTACGGCAAGGCCGGAAACTATTTCGCGCGTCAGGTCGGCCGCTGGACCAAACAGTATCATGCGTCGGAGACCGAGCCGGTTCCGGCAATGGACCGGCTGATCGCCTTCCTGCCCGACAGCCTCCCGGCTGAAGGCCCGAGCCGCATCGTCCACGGGGACTTTCGTCTCGACAACATGATCCTCGCGCCGGATCGAGCAGAGGTTCGCGCCGTGCTGGATTGGGAGCTGTCGACCCTGGGCGATCCGATGGCCGACTTCTCCTATCTGCTGATCGCCTGGGCCATTCCGGCTTCGCTGCGCAACGGCCTCGCCGGGGCTGATCTGGAGGCCCTGGGCATCCCGTCCGTGGAGGAGACCGTCGAACGCTACGCCGCCGCGACAGGCATGCGGCCCGCCAACCTCGACTGGCTCTACGCGTACAACCTGTTCCGCCTGGCCGCGATCTGCCAGGGCATCGCCGGCCGCGTCCGCGACGGCACGGCCGCCAGCGCCCACGCCAGGACCATGGCGGCCCAGGTCGGTCCGCTCAGCGACGCGGCGTGGGCCTTTGCGAAGCAGGCAGGCGCCTAGTCCCTGACGGCGGCACCCAGGATGCGCTTGTCCGTCTTGCCTTGCACCAGCACCGCCACGGCCTCGCCGGGGCGGGCGGACGGCAGGGCGTAGAGCATCGGGCGGCCGCGCCATTCGCCCAGGCGCGTCACACCGCGCACGACGTTCATGTGCCGCACGGCCTGGCCGCGGTTCTCGCCCTGGCGGACCTCGACCACCAGAGGGCCGGGCGTATAGGTCACCGCCACCACCTCAGCGCCGCCGACCGGCGCGCGGCCGGAACCGACGCCGACGCCGGCTCCGTTCTCGCGGAATTCGATTTCCGGCGGCCAGGCCTGACGCACCGCCTCCTGATCGATGGCGGTTTCAAGCTCGACGCTGCGGGCGCCTGACACCTGACGTCGGCCGTCGATCACGACCTGGGGCGTCGAGACGCCGCGCTGGCGCAGGGCGGCGCGATAGGCGCGCTGGCGCTGAACGAACTCTGGCCGGGCGAAGGTGTCGGTCCAGCCCAGATAATCCCAGTAGTCGACGCCATAGGTCAGGGCGATGACGCCCGGCTGGGCCGCTGCCTTCTCCACCGCCGCATTCGCCTCGATGCAGCCGCCGCAGCCCTGGGCGGTGAACAGTTCGACGACCACCGGCGGGCCGTTGGCCGTCGCATGGCGCGGCGCGAGCGGCGGACGCCCCGCCGCCGGCTGGGCCGCCGAGGCGACGGCTGCAAGGGCGCCCGCCATGACCGTGCCCGCGATGATCCAGCCCTTGGTGTTCATGCCGTCGTTCTTAGCCCTTGGGCTGCAATGGAGCGCCTCATATTCGCGTGAGGCTCTCTCCGCTTCATTCAATCCATCAGTTGTTGCGACAGATAGACATAGTGGCGGGCCCAGCGACGGGCGTTGGCGACCGGGTCGGCGTCGTTGGAGTGGCCGCCGGCCGTGTCCTCATAATAGAGGTGGGCATAGCCCATATCCCCCAGGCGCGCGGCGAACTTGCGCGCATGGCCGGGGTGGACGCGGTCGTCGCGTGTGTTGGTGGTCAGATAGACGCGCGGATAGGGCTGGCCCGGACGGAGCTGCTGATAGGCGGAATATTTCGCGATCCACGCGGCTTCTTCCGGGATGCGCGGGTCGCCGTATTCGCCGATCCACGACGCCCCGGCCGGCAGTTCGTGATAGCGCAGCATGTCCACCAGCGGGCTCTCGATCACCGCCGCATTGAACAGTTCAGGGTGCTGGGTGATCGACACCGAGGTCAGGACCCCGCCGTTCGACCGCCCATAGATGCCCAGGCGACGCGGGCTGGTGATCCCGCGCTGTTCCAGATCGCGCGCTACGGCGGCGAAGTCGTCAAAGGCCTTCTGACGATCGCCGTCCAAGGCCGCCTGGTGCCAGTCGGGGCCGAACTCGCCGCCGCCGCGGATGTTGGCCTGCACGAACACGCCGCCCCGCTCAAGCCACAGCTTGCCCATCTCGGGCTTGTAGGCCGGGTTGAGACTGACCTGGAAACCGCCATAGCCAAGCATGACGGTCGGGTTGGACCCGTCCAGCTTCATGTCGCGCGGGCGGGTGACGAAATAGGGGATCTTGGTCCCGTCGGTCGAGGTCGCCTCGAACTGTTCGGTCACGTCGCGCGACGCGTCGAACTTGGCTGGCGCTGACTTCAGCGGGGTCAGGGTCGCGGCGCCCGCATCGGCCAGGCTTAGGGTTGGCGGAACGAGGAAGCCCTGGGTCGAGACGAAGACCTCGCCGCGTGATTTGGACGAGTCGCCGAGACCGACCGCGAGGTTGTCGGGGACCGTGATGTCCTGACGGCTCCAGCCGCGCTCGCCGTTCGAACGGAAGACGCCAGCACGTCCACGCACATTGTCCGTGTAGGAAACGACCACGCGATCCGACAGAACGCGAACGTCGCGTACAGCCTGACGCGCGTCAGGCGAGAAGATCAGCGGCGCGGCGTTGCTGACAACCGTCTCGCCGTCGGCCCGCGCCTGCAGCACCTCCAACGGCATCGACAGCAGGTCGCCGCCCTTGAACGCCGTCCCGCCGGTCAGGCTCCAGTTCTCTTCCGGCGAGAAGATCAGGGCGTCGTTCAGGACGCCATAGACCGAGACGCGGGCGGGCAGCCTAAGCTGGGTCGTCTTGCCGTCGTGCGCCAACTGCCATGTCTCGGACCGGAAGGTGTCCAGCGGACGGGTGATGATGACGGCCGTCACCTTGCCGTCCTTGGCGCGATAGACGGCGGGGCTCACGCCGTATCCGCCGTCGCCCTGTTCGCCGCGATAGACCTCGGTCGCCTGGGCCAGGGTCTGGCCGCGCTTCAGCGTCTTGACGATGAAGGGATAGCCGGACTCCGTCATGGTGCCCGCGCCGAAATCGGTGGCGACCAGAAGCGTGTCGCGGTCCAGCCATTCGATGCGGTGCTTGCCTTCGGGCAGGCTGAACCCGCCGTCCACGAAACGCTTGGTCGTCAGGTCGAACTCGCGCACGACCACCGCGTCCTTGCCGCCGTCGGACAGATTGATCAGGCAGCGGGTGTCGTCCGGCGCCAGGCAGTCGGCGCCTTTGAACACCCAGTCTTTGCCCTCCGCCTTGGACAGGGCGTCGATGTCCAGCAGCGTCTCCCATTGCGGCGTTGCGGTCCGGTAGCTGGCCAGCGTCGTGCGACGCCAGACGCCCTTGGGATTGGTCGCGTCCTGCCAGAAGTTGCCGATGCCGTCGCCCAGGAAGGACGGGCTGGGGATGCGATCGGTCGCCGTCAGGATCGCCTGGGCCTCGGCGCGGAAGGTCTCGTAGCGCGGATCGCCGGTCAGGGCGGCCAGGGACTTGCGGTTCTCTTCGGCGACAAAGGCCATCGCCTCGGCCCCGTCCACCTGCTCCAGCGCCAGATGATCGTCCGCCGCCGCAACGCCCGCCGGGGTCAGGTCGCGGGGGAAGTGTGGAGGGGGGCTGTCGTTGGTCGAGACCACGATTTCTTCGCCGCCGGTCGGGACCGGTGCGGTTGCGCAAGCGACCATAAGAAGTGCCGGGATGGCGGCTGACAGGATCAGGTGACGCATGGCTTGAACTCCGCAAATCTGATCCTCCCCCGCGTCGCGGTGGAGGGGGACCGCCGTCAGGCGGTGGAGGGGGCGGAACCAGACACGGTGCGCGGGGTCGCCCCCTCCACCACTTCGTGGTCCCCCTCCCCCATTTCGCTGCGCGTCATGGGGGAGGATCGAAGAAGACCTATTCCTGCGCCGGCGTGTCCATCAGGCGGCGCGACAGATAGGTGTATTCCAGCGCCAGACGACGCGCGGTTTCGCGCAGGTTGGCCCCGGCCGCGTGGCCGCCATCGACGTTTTCATAAAACAGCACCGGATAGCCCAGCTCTTCCAGACGCGCCGCCGCCTTGCGGGCGTGACCCGGATGGACCCGGTCGTCCTTGGTCGAGGTATGGATGAAGACTTCCGGGTAGGGCTGGCCCGCCCGCAGGTTCTGGTAGGGCGAATACTGCTCGATCCAGGCGCGCTGTTCCGGAATGTCCGGGTTGCCGTATTCGCCGATCCACGAGGCGCCGGCGAGCAGCTTGTGAAAGCGCAGCATGTCGAACAGAGGCACCTGGATGACGGCGGCGTTGATCAGGTCCGGCCGCTGGGTCAGCATCGCCCCCATGAACAGCCCGCCCTGCGAGCCGCCCATGATGCCCAGCTTGGGCTGGCTGGTGATGTCGCGGGCGATCAGATCCAGGGCTACGGCCTGGAAATCCTCATGCGCGCGCTGGCGGTTCTGTTGCAGGGCCGCCTCGTGCCAGCGGGGTCCGAATTCGCCACCGCCGCGCGTATTGGCGATGACATAGACGCCGCCCCGCTCCAGCCACAGCTTGCCGACCGTCGCCGAATAGCCGGGCAGCAGCGAGCTTTCGAATCCGCCGTAGCCATACAGAAGCGTGGGGTTGGAGCCGTCCAGCGGCATGTCCGCCTTATGCACCACGAAATAGGGGATCAGCGTCCCGTCCGCCGAACGGGCCTCGTGCTGATCGACCGTCATGCCGGCGGCGTCGAACTTGGCCGGCATCGACTTGACCTGATCGACCGCGCCGGTCGCCGCATCGGCCAGCCACAGGCTGGAGGGGTTCAGATAGCCGGTGACGCTGACGAAGACCTTGTCGTCCTTCTCCGAGGCCGAACCGACGCCGACCGAAACGTTCTGGGGCAGGTCCAGCGTCGTGTGCGCCCATTCGCCGTCACTTCCTTCTGGGCCGGGCGTATAGACCCGCACCGAGCCGCGCACATTGTCGTACAAGGCCACGACCAGCCGGTTGCGCGTGACGTTGACGCCCTCGATGGCCTGACGCTCGGTCGGGCGCAGCACCAGCTGAGCCGGGGTCGACTGATCGGCGAGCCAGGCCTCCAGCGGCCAGGCGATCAGGTCGCCGGTCTTGAAATCCTGACCCGACGGCGCGGTCCAGTCCTGTTTCAGCGACACCAGAAGCTGGCCCTGGACCAGGCCGGTGATGTCGGACTTGGCCGGCAGTTGAAGCTGCGTCAGGGCGCCGTCGTCGCCCAGCCGCCAGGTCTCGGACGAATAGAAGTCCACCGAACGGTTGATCAGCGTCGCCTTCACCACCCCGTCGGCGTCGCGCAGCGTATAGCCGGACACCGAAACGTCGGTCGGCTGGCCGGTGAACAGGGTCTCGGCCTGGTCGGGCGTCTGGCCGCGCTTCATACGCTTGACCACCATCGGATAGCCCGAGTTGGTCAGGGTGCCGGGACCGAAGTCGCGCGAGATCAGCAGGGTGTCCTTGTCGATCCAGGATGCGCCGCCCTTGGATTCCGGCAGGGTGATGCCGCCGTCGACGAACTTGCGCTCGACCGTGTCGAACTCGCGCAGGGTCACCGCGTCCTTGCCGCCGTTCGACAGGCTGATCAGGCAGTAGCGCTCTTCAGGCTGAAGGCAGGTCGAGCCCTTGTAGACCCAGTTCTGGCCCTCGGCCGCCGCCAGGGCGTCGATGTCGAGGATGGTCTGCCAGTCGGGCGTGGCGGTGCGATAGCTGTCCAGCGTCGTGCGACGCCACAGCCCGCGCACATGCTGAGCGTCCTGCCAGAAGTTGTCGATATGGCCGTCGTGGGTGAAGCCAGGCGACGGGATGCGGTCCTGGGCCTGGACGATCTCCAGCGCCTGCTGGTGCAGGGTCTCGTAACGCGGATCGCCTTGCAGGACGGCGAAGGTGCGTTCGTTGTGGGCCTTGACCCACTCCATCGCCCGCTCGCCCTCGACCTCTTCGAGCCACAGATAGGGGTCGGTCGCGTCGCTGGTCGCGAAGCCGCCGGATGCGGGGGCGGGTGAGGAGGCGGAAGTCTGGGCCATGGATACCGAGGTCAGGCTGGTGGAGGCGAGAAGCGTCGCAAGCGCGACGGCGGAAGCACGGATCATGGACAGGTCCCCGAAAACGAAGCCGGCACCTTAACGACGCCTCCCCGTGCGGCAAGCCGTGCGACCTTACCGTTTTGTCACACCGGCGGGACGCGCCGCATCATCCCTCGTCGGGAATGCAAAGCAGATTGCCGCACGCCTTGCAGTGGACGGCGTCAGGGTCGTGGTTCTGCAGGCCGCAGCGATCGCAGGGGAAATGCACCTTGTGCGGTCGGATCAGGGCCTGGGCCAGGCGCAGGAACAGGGTGATGCCGACCAGCATGACGGCGATGGACAACAACCGCCCCCACGGCCCCGGCAGGGTGACGTCGCCAAACCCGGTCGTCGTCAGAGTAGCCACTGTGAAATACAGCGCATCCACATAGCCGGCGATGCCGTCATGCCCCCTGAAGGTCGCATAGACGAAGCCGGTCGCCACGAAGACGAAGGTGATCAGATTGGCCAGGGCGCGGGCGATCCCCTCGACCCGCGTGTCGTCGAACCGCGCCCCCACGGTGCGCCAGAAAAAGTCCGAGTTCAGCAGGGTCCACAGCCGCAACATCCGCAGGAAGCCGAGATTGAACAGCCAGGCCGGAAACAGCAGGGTCGCCAGCACGAACAGGTCGACCCAGACGATCGGCCGCTTCAGCCAGTCCTTGATGTTCGCATAGGCATAGGCCCGCGCGGCCAGATCCAGAGCCAGAATGGCGGCGATGAAATAGTCCAGCGCATAGAAGGCCCAGCCCATGTTCTTCAGGATGGGCGCCGCAAGGAAAAAGCCGATGATCGCCAGGTCGATGCCGATGACCATCAACCGGAACCGCACCGCCGCCGGCTGACTGCCGTGATACAGATATCGCAGTCGGGCGCGCAGTCGCAGGCCGTTGTCCTTGGGGTCGGTTTCGGTCTGGGACACGCTGGTTTCCGCGACGCTGGGTTGGGCCTATATGGCCTGCATGACCCGTCCTTTCGTCAAGATGAACGGCGCCGGCAATGACTTCGTCGTCGTCAATGCGCTGGAACAGCCGTTCGCTCCCGGCGAGGACCAGATTCGTGCTCTGGGCGACCGCCGGACGGGCGAGGGCTTCGACCAGCTGATCGCCATCGAACCGTCAGACACAGCCGACGCCTTCATGCGGGTGTGGAACGCCGACGGATCGATGGTCGAGACCTGCGGCAACGCCCTGCGCTGCGTCGGCTGGCTGCTGATGCAGGCCAACGCCTCCGACCGCGTGGTGATCGACACGGCGGGCGGCCCGACCACCGCCACCCGCGCCGGCGACCACCGCGTGACCGTGGACATGGGCAAGCCTCGCCTGGACTGGACCCAGGTTCCGCTGGCCGAAGAGATGGACACGCGCGGGATCGAGCTTCAGGTCGGGCCGATCGACGCGCCGATCCTGCATACGCCCGGCGCCGTCTCCATGGGCAATCCGCATGTGGTCTTCTTCACCGACCGCCAGGACGACGGCTTCGTCACCGGATCCGGCTCGCTGGTCGAGCATCACCCGCTGTTCCCGCAAGGGGTCAATGTCGGCTTCGCCAACGTGCTGGACCGGGACCATATCCGCCTGCGGGTCTGGGAGCGGGGCGCTGGCCTGACCAAGGCCTGCGGCACCGGCGCCTGCGCCGCCCTGGTCGCCACTGCGCGGCGCGGCCTGACCGAACGCAAGGCGACAGTGGTCGTCGATGGCGGCGAACTGCTCATCGACTGGGATGCGGAAACCGATCACGTCCTGATGACCGGGCCGGTCGAGATCGAACGGACGGGCGTGCTGTCGATCTGACGGCGTTGACGCTGACGCGAAGGTAAGTCTCCGGGCCGATTGCGCAGGCTTCCTCCGCGTCAAGGGTTGGCGCGGCCCGTCCCAGCCTCTAGGACACGAACGGTTACAGCCACGCCGACGCCCTGGACGACCGATGCCCGATCAGACCGAAAAGCAAACCTTCTCCGACGACGAAGCGCTGGACTTCCACCGCATCCCGACGCCGGGCAAGATCTCCATGGCGCCGACCAAGCCGATGGCGACCCAGCGCGACCTGTCGCTGGCCTATTCGCCGGGCGTAGCCGTGCCGGTCCTGGCCATCGCCGCCGATGCTGACAAGGCCTACGACTACACCTCCAAGGGCAACCTGGTCGCCGTCATCTCGAACGGCACGGCGATCCTGGGCCTGGGCAACCTGGGTCACATGGCCTCCAAGCCGGTCATGGAGGGCAAGTCGGTCCTGTTCAAACGGTTCGCCGACGTCGATAGCTTCGACGTCGAGGTGAAGACCACCGATCCGGACGAGTTCATCACCGTCGTCAAGAACATCGGCGACACCTGGGGCGGCATCAATCTGGAGGACATCAAGTCCCCCGAATGCTTCGTCATCGAAAGCGAGCTTCAGGACCTGCTGGACATCCCCGTCTTCCATGACGACCAGCACGGCACCGCCATCATCTCGACCGCCGGCCTGATCAACGCCGTGCATATCGCCGGCAAGAAGCTGGACGAGATCAAGGTCGTGCTGGCCGGCGCCGGGGCGGCGGGCCTGTCCTCCATCGCCCTGATGAAGGCCGCGGGCGTCAAGGCCGAGAACACCGTGATCTGCGACCGCGACGGCGTCGTCTACAAGGGTCGCGACCACGGCATGGATCAGTGGAAGGCCGCCCACGCCACCGACACCCCACTGCGCACCCTAGCCGAAGCCATGGTCGGTGCCGACGTGGTGCTGGGCCTGTCCGCCAAGGGCGCGATCACCAGGGAGATGGTCGCGTCGATGGCGCCCAATCCGATCATCTTCGCCATGGCCAACCCCGACCCCGAGATCACGCCCGAGGACGTCAAGTCGGTGCGTTCGGACGCCATCATCGCCACAGGCCGCTCGGACTATGTGAATCAGGTCAACAACGTCCTGGCCTTCCCCTATCTGTTCCGAGGCGCGCTGGACGTGCGCGCGCGCCGCGTGAACCACGAGATGAAGATCGCCTGCGCCCAGGCTCTGGCAGCCCTGGCGCGCGAAGACGTGCCGGACGAGGTCGCCGCCGCCTATCGCGGACGCAAGCTGAAGTTCGGCCCTGACTACATCATCCCGACGCCCTTCGATCCGCGCCTGATCTGGTACATACCGCCCTTCATCGCCCAGGCGGCGATGGACACAGGCGTGGCCCGCGTCCAGATCGAGGACATGGACGCCTATCGCCACGCGCTGCGTTCGCGCGTCGATCCGTCCGCCGCCCTGATGCAGAAGATCAGCTCGGCCGTGCGCGGCGGGCCGAACAAGCGCGTCGTCTTCGCCGAGGGCGAAGAACCCGCCGTCATCCGCGCCGCCTGGGGCTTCAAACAGGCCGATCTGGGCACGCCAATCCTAGTCGGCCGCGAGGATCTGATCCGTCAGAACGCGGCAGAGGCCGGTCTGAACTTCGACGAGCTGGGCATCGAGATCACCAACGCCCGCGTCTCCGACCACAATGTCGAGGACACCGACTGGCTGTACGAAAAACTCCAGCGCCGGGGCTATCTGCGCCGCGACGTGCAGCGGATGATCAATCAGGACCGCAACTATTTCGCCGCCACCCTGGTCGCCAAGGGCCGGGCCGACGCCATGGTCGCGGGCGTGACACGCAACTTCAACATGGCGCTGAAGGAGGTCCAGCGCGTGCTGGATGTGGACGACACCCTGATCGGGCTGTCGATCCTGCTGGCCAAGGGTCGCACCCTGTTCGTCGCCGACACCACCATCCACGAACTGCCGAACGCCGAGGAGTTGGCCGACATCGCGGTCAAGGCGGCCGATACGGTCAGGAAGCTGGGTCGCAATCCGCGCGTGGCCTTCCTGTCCTATTCCACCTTCGGCAACCCGCCCGGCGACCGCGCCGAGAAGGTGCGCGAGGCGATCCGCATCCTGGACAAGAAGGGCGTCGATTTCGAATACGAGGGCGAAATGCCTCCGGAAGTCGCGCTGGATCCCAAGGGGCATTCGGCCTACGCCTTCAACCGCCTGACCAAGCCGGCCAACGTCCTGGTCATGCCCGCCATTCATTCGGCCGCCATCTCGACCAAGCTGGTTCAGGCCCTGGGCGGCGCGACCGTGATCGGACCGTTGCTGGTCGGTTTGGAGAAGCCGGTGCAGATCGTCAGCTTGGGCGCCTCGGTCAGCGAGATCATCACCGCCGCCACCTTCGCCGCCTATGACGCCGGCCCCGCCTTCCAGGGCTCGGGCCTGACCTCGGCGCCGCGTCCCCCTGCGGCCGTGGTCGAGCGTTGAGCGAACCTTCGCCCTTTCCACCCGCCGCCCCGCCGCCCCGGCGGGTGGAGCCGGGCCTCTATCTGGTCGCCACCCCGATCGGCAACCTGCGCGACATGACGCTGAGGGCGCTGGACGTGCTGGCCGCCGCCGATCTGGTGCTGGCCGAGGACACCCGCGTCACCGCTAAACTTCTGAGCGCCTATGGTCTGAAGGCGAAGCTGGAACGGTGCGACGACCATGCGTCCGGCCGCGCCGCCGAACAGGCGATCGAACGGCTGCGTGAGGGTCAGGTGGTGGCCCTGGTTTCGGATGCGGGCACGCCTCTGGTCAGCGACCCCGGCTTCGTCGTCGCCCGCGCGGTGATCGCCGAAGGACTGCCCGTCCATCCGATCCCCGGCGCCTCGAGTCTGCTGGCCGCCCTGTGCATCGGCGGCCTGCCGGCCGACCGGGTGCTGTTCGCCGGCTTCCTGCCGCCCAAAACGGCAGGCCGCACCGCCGCGCTGGACGCCTTGAAGGGTCAGCGCCAGACGCTGGTCTTCTTCGAAAGCGGGCCGCGCCTGAAGGACAGCCTGACCGATATGGCCGCCGTGCTGGGTCCGCGCCCCGCAGCCGTCGCCCGCGAGCTGACCAAACTCTATGAAGAGTGCGTGCGCGGGACGCTGGACAACTTGGCCGTCGATCCGCGCCTAGACGCGCCCAAGGGCGAGATCGTCGTGGTCGTCGGCCCCGGCGAAGAGGTTCAGGCGACCGAGGCCGACGCGGACGCCGCCCTGATCGACGCCCTTCAGACCCTGTCGACTGGGGACGCCGCCTCCGAGGTGGCCAAGGCCCTGGGGCTGAACCGAAAGACCCTATATCGCCGGGCGCTGGAGCTGAAGGGCAAGTGAAACGCCTGTCTCGTCCCGCGCCGGTCCGTCGCTCCAAGGCGGCGTGGCGTCAGGCGAAGGGCGGGGCGGCTTTCAAGTCCGGTCACGCCGCCGAATGGATCGCGGCCTTCTGGCTCATCCTGCGCGGCTATCGCGTGCTGGGGTTTCGTCTGAAGAGCCGGGCCGGCGAGATCGATCTGCTGGTCTGTCGCGGTCGGGTGTTGGCGGTCGTCGAGGTCAAACGCCGCGCGACGATGGAGGCGGCCCTCCTGGCGCTGAAGCCGGTCCAATACGATCGACTGGTCGCAGCGGGCGAGGCGATCCGACGCAATCGGCCGGGTCTGCAACGTCTGGATTTGAGAATTGATATGGTGGCGCTGGCTCCTTGGCGCGTTCCACGTCATCTTCGCGGCGTCGAGAGGCGCTGACGAGGGGATCGCATGACGCGCGAGGAGGCCGAGGCCGTTCTGACCGCCGCCGGTCAGGCCGAAGACGACGCCTTCCCCTTGCTGGAGGCGGCGATCGCCTGCGCCATCCATGACCATCCGTTGCGTGATCCCGAGCCTGTTCGCGCCCTGGCCCGCAACGCCTGCGACCGGCTGAAGGAGCGGATCGGCGGCGAAGGGCCCGACGAGGCCCTGGCCGAAACCCTGTGCGCCGACCTGCGGCTGAACGGCGACCTGATCCATTACGACCATCCCGACAACACCGACATCATCGCGGTCGCCGAGCGGCGGCGCGGCCTGTCCGCCGTGCTGGCGGTCTTCTATCTGCACGCGGCGCGCGCGGCCGGCATCACCGCGGCCGGCGTCGATTTTCCGGGCCATTTCATGGTTCGCGTCGAAACGCCCGAAGGTCCTGTCGCCCTGGACCCGTTCAGCCAGGGGCGGCTGATCCTGCCCAGCGAACTGACCCGGCGCGCGCTTCGCGCCGGTCTGATGCCGCACGTCGCGGATCGGCTGGATCTTCTGATGGCGCCGGTGACGGATCGTCAGTCGTTGATCCGGCTGCAGAATGTGCTGTTCAGCCGGGCCATTCGCGGCCGGGACTATGAGGGCGCCGAGCGGTCGGCCCTGCGTCGCGCCCTGCTGGACCCCGAGGACCACCGGCCGTGGCTCGATGTCGCCTCGGCTCGCGAGAAGCAGGGGGCGCTCGCCGGCTCGTTGCAAGCCCTGGCGCGCGCCCAGGGTCTGGACGGCGTCGAGGAGGCGCGGCGGTTCACGACCTTCGAACGCGTGCGGATGCAGTTGAACTAGACGACGGCCTCGCCGCGCAAAAGCCGGGGCAAGTCGCCTGTCGCGCCGCCCGCCTCCTGCATGAAGGCGCGGCGCAGAGGACCGATGCGATTGACCGCGGCCATGCCCAGGTCGCGCGCCAGACGCACCGGCGCGATGTCGTTGGAGAACAGGCGCACAAAGGCATCGAAGCCCGCCGCCAGGGCCGCATTGTCGAACCGGCGCCAGCGGGCGTAGCGCTCCAGAACGGTTTCCGACCCGATGTCCTCGCCCAGGCGCGCGGCCTCGGCCAGCACCTCGGCCAGAGCCGCCGCATCCTTCAGCCCCATGTTCAGACCCTGACCGGCGACGGGGTGAACACCGTGCGCCGCATCCCCGATCAGGGCGATGCGCGGCGCGATCAGTTTTTCCGCCAGGCTGAGCGACAGCGGATAGACGAAGCGCGGACCCTCGACCGTCGCGCCATCAAGAAACTCCCCAAACCGCCGCATCAGATGGGCGTGGAAGGCGTCGTCCGAGGCGTCGCGCAACGCCTCGCCCCGTCGCGTCGTCTCGGTCCAGACCAGGCTGGCGCGCTGATCGGTCAGGGGCAGGATGGCGAAGGGGCCGCTGGGCAGGAAATATTCGTGCGCGACATTTCCGTGGTCGCGACCCAGCCGCACCGTGGCCACCACGCCGCTCTGGCCATAGCCCCAGCCGACGGTCTCGATCCCGGCCGCGCGGCGCACGGCCGAGCCTCGCCCCTCGGCGCCGACGACCAGGGGCGCGATCAGGGTCGATCCATCGGCCAGGGTCACGGTCGCCTTGCCCGCATCCGTCTCGACGCTGGCGACAGAGGCTGGGGCTCGCACTGCAATCCCCGCGCGCGTCACCGCCTCGGCCAGAGCCGCGCGGATGCGGCGGTTCTCGACCATATAGCCCAGCGGCTCGCCGCCGGTGCGGCCTCCGATCTCGTCGGCGTCGAAGCGCAGGAAGGCGGGCGAGGCCGATCGGCTGGCCGCGCCCGGCCGACGCCCGTCGGTCACCAGAATATGGTCCATCCGACAGGCGTGGGGACGAAGGCTTTCGCCCAGGCCCAGCGCGTCCAGCATGCGGAAGGTCGAAAAGGCGACGGCCGTCGACCGTCCGTCGAAGGTCGGCGCCAACTGGGCGCTGAACGGCTGCGGATCGATCATCACGACCTTCAACTGCGCTTGCGCCGCCGCCAGGGCGAAGGCCGCCCCGGTCAGCCCCGCGCCGGCGATGACGATGTCGTAGCGTTCGGTATCAGCCATGGAAGGCTTGTCGCGCCGTCGCGGCCAAAGGTCCAGAGGGCGAAACGCCCACATAGTCTCCTCCCCATTTCATGGGGAGGTGGCGCGGCGCGGCTTCGCGTCGTGACGGAGGGGTTCTTTGCCGCATCGCAGATGTCTATGGGGCTTCAAGAACCCCTCCACCGCTTCGCGGTCCCCCTCCCCGCAAAGCGGGGAGGAGACAAAACGCCGTCGCAAAGCCAAGCTGGTAAACAGCCCCTTAACCCTGTGGGTGCGACAAAGGCGGCCGAACGTCAGCCGCAGGAAGGTTCGATCCTTCATGTCCACCGCCCTCGTCATCGGCCGTCAGGCCTGGATCAGCGCCCGCATCCTGTGGGACGCGCCGTTCGTGGTGCGGTTCAGGGGGGTCTTGCAGGCCCTGCTGGCGACCCTGCTGCTGGTCGCCCTGGTGTCGTGGAATCCGGCGGACGCCAGTCTGAATGCCGCTTCCAGCCTGCCGACGACCAACTGGCTTGGGACGAACGGGGCCCTGTTCGCCGACCTGTTCATGCAATCGCTGGGCCTTGCGGCCTGGCCCGCCGCCCTGCTGCTGGTCGCCTTCGGCCTGGCGCGCGCGGTCGGTGATGCGATCCAGCAAAGGCTCAAGCCCACGCCGTTGAAAGCCCTGGCCGCGACCGGCGGGACGCTGCTGCTGTCCAGCGCGCTCGCCGCCCTGGCCGCGCCCGCCGCCTGGCCGCTCGCCGCCGGTCTGGGCGGTTTGTGGGGCGATGCGGTGACAGGCTTGGCGGCGCGCGGCCTCGGCGCCCTGCATATCCCCGGCGGCCGCATCATTGCAGGCCTCGTCTTCCTGGTCGCCGGGCTGTGGCTGGTCGGTTTCGCCATCGGCCTGCGCGCCATGGATTTCCTGGACGCCCTGCACTGGGGCAAGTCGTTGCGCGCGCCCACGCCGCCCCAGCCGAAGCCCCAAGCCGCTCGCGAAAAGGCGCCCGCCAAGGCCCGAGCGCCCCGCGCGGCCCCACCGGAAGAGACGCCGCTGGCCCCGACCTATGCAGAAGAGCCGCCTCAGACCGCCTATGACGACCTGCCGCCTTGGGAGGACGACGCCGTCCAGCCCGCGCCCCGCCCCTCGGCCGCGCGCCCGGTCGAGCCTCGCGTCGCTGCGGTCAAGGCGCCCAAGGTCCGCAAGGACGACGTGGACCAGCAGGCCTTCGACTTCGTGCGGCCGGAAGGCGATTTCGACCTGCCGCCGCTCGGCATCCTGACCAAGCCGGCCCAGCGCGTCGGTTCGGTGGACGAGGACTCCCTGAAACAGAACGCCAAGATGCTGGAAGGCGTGCTGCAGGAATTCGGCGTGCGCGGCGTGATCGACCAGATCCGTCCCGGCCCTGTCGTGACGCTCTACGAACTGGTGCCCGCGCCGGGCGTGAAGCACGGCCGCGTGGTCGCCCTAGCCGACGATATCGCCCGGTCGATGTCCGCCCGCGCCTGTCGTATTTCCGTGGTCCAGGGCCGCAACGCCATTGGCATCGAACTGCCCAACGCCAAGCGCGAGACTGTCTATCTGCGCGACCTTCTGGCCAGCGCCGAATACGACAAGAGGGGTCACCTGCTACCCCTGGCGCTTGGTGAGACCATCGGCGGAGAACCCTATGTCGCCGACCTGGCGCGGATGCCTCACCTCTTGATCGCGGGCACCACGGGCTCGGGCAAGTCGGTCGGGGTCAACGCCATGATCCTGTCGATCCTGTATCGCCACAGCCCGGCCGAATGCCGCTTCATCATGATCGACCCCAAGATGCTGGAGCTGTCGGTCTATGACGGCATCCCGCACTTGCTGGCGCCGGTCGTGACCGATCCGAAGAAGGCCGTCGTCGCCCTGAAATGGACGGTGCGCGAGATGGAGGATCGCTATCGCCGCATGTCCAAGCTGGGGGTGCGCAACATCGCCAGCTACAACGAGCGCGCCCGCGAGGCCCAGGCCAAGGGCGAGCATTTCGAACGTACGGTCCAGACCGGCTTCGACGACCAGGGCCGCCCGGTCTACGAATCCGAGAAGATCCGCCCCGAACCCCTGCCCTTCCTGGTCGTCGTCATGGACGAGATGGCCGACCTGATGCTGGTCGCCGGCAAGGACGTCGAGGGCGCGGTTCAGCGTCTGGCCCAGATGGCCCGCGCCGCCGGCATCCACCTGATCATGGCCACCCAGCGCCCGTCGGTGGACGTCATCACCGGCACCATCAAGGCCAACTTCCCGACCCGCATCTCCTTCCAGGTCACGTCCAAGATCGACAGCCGCACCATCCTGGGCGAACAGGGCGGCGAGCAGCTGCTGGGCCAGGGCGACATGCTCTACATGGCCGGCGGCGGGCGCATCACCCGTCTGCACGGCCCGTTCGTCGACGACAAGGAAGTCGAGGACGTCTGCAAACATCTGAAGGCCCAGGCCGAGCCCGACTATCTGGATCTGATCACTGACGAGCCGGACGGCGACGGCGACAACGGCTATGACGAAGGCGGCGGCGGCGGATCGGGCGACGACCTGTACGATCGCGCCGTCGCCGTGGTCACCCGCGACCGCAAGGCCTCGACCAGCTATGTCCAGCGCCGTCTCCAGATCGGCTACAACCGCGCCGCCTCCCTGATCGAGCGGATGGAGCAGGAGGGCGTGGTCAGCCCCGCCAACCACGCCGGCAAGCGCGACGTCCTGGCCGGCCCGCCGCCGATGGTGTGACGAAAATCGAGGAACGGCTGCGGCTCGGAGCCGTTGTCTGACCCGCTATCGCGTCCAAGCTTCAGCATTTCGATGAACAGGGCTTCATCGCAGCGCCGGAATATGGTCAGGCTCGCGTCATTCCGACGCCAAGCCGACCGGGCAAGACGGCAGGATCGACAACCATCCCGAACGGGAGACGAACTTCATGACCTCGCGCACCAAGACCCTGGCCTTGCCGGCCGCCGATCTGCACCGCCGCAGCCTGCTGCTGGGCGCCGGCCTGACGACCGGCCTGATCGCGCTGGGCGCCTTCGACGCCGCCCACGCCCAGTCCAACCTGTCGGCCGAGGATCGCGCCGTGGTGCAACAGGCGCAGGGCTATCTGCAGGCCCTGACCTCGGCGCAAGGCACCTTCACCGAAACGGGCCCGAACGGTCAGACGCGTCAGGGCCGCTTCTATCTGCAACGTCCCGGCAAGATGCGGTTCGAATACACCAACCCCGCAGGTCTGCTGGTGGTGTCGGACGGCTACAACGTCAAACGCTACGACCCGCGCCTGAACAGCTTCCAGCAGGTGCCGCTGGGTCGCACCCCCCTGTCGACCTTCCTAGCGCGCAATGTGCGGCTGGATCAGGGCGTGCGTATCGAGCGCGTGACCCGGATGGCCTCGGGCGCCTTCGCCATCACGGCGCGGGATTCCAACCGCCCGAACGATGGTCAGGTCGTGCTGGCCTTCGCCGGCAATCCGATGCGTCTGCAAGAGTGGACCATCACCGATCCGCAGGGCGCACGGACCCGGACCCAGTTGACCGCGCTGCAACCGGCGTCCGGCCTGTCGGCGCGCCTGTTCCAGCTCAGCGACCCGACCCGTCGTCCCGGCCGCAACTAAGGGCGTTCAGTCTTAGGGTGTTCTGGGGCGGGTGACCATTCCTCAACCCCTGTTCCCCTAGATTGGCCGCATGAGCGCGACCGCCCCGCCATCCGGCGCCCCATCGCTGAAATGGATCGCGGCGGTCGGCGCGGGCGCCTTTGCTCTGTTCATGCTCGGCGCACTGGTGGTCGAACCGGCTCTGAATCGCCTGATCGCGCCGATCGACGCCTCTGCCAGACCTCGCGTGTCCGGACAGGTCGAGGTCGGGGAAGTCGTGCTGTCCGGCCGCTACGTCGCGGCCAAGTCCGACATGGCGCTCGACGTGGACGGCGGCGCGCTGAGCACGACCACGGGCGGCCGCCTGACCTCGTCGCCGCATCGGCTGGTTCAGGCGGATCAGCAGGCCAGCGTCTCCAAGAGGTTCACCGACGCCATGGCCGTGCCGCCGACGGCCCAGATCGAGGTGCGGCGTGTCACGGCTGACGACGACACGCGGCTGTGCGCCGGTCATCCCGTCGGATGGCTGGCGCTGGCCGTGCGGCGCGACGGCTTCGTCCTGATGCCGGTGCGACAGGGGCCGCCGCCGGGGGCCCTACTGGCCGACAACCGCCTGTGCGCCGTCTTGGACCTCAGCCGATGATCCGTGGTCTGGTGCTCGCGGCGTTGGCCGGACTGGTCGCCGCGCTTCTGACCTGGACCCGGCCGGGCGCGACGGATGGGACGGCGACAGACCCTGTCGTCATTCAGGTGCTCGACAACGGCTTTCACACCGATATCGCCGTCCCGCGCGCCGCGCTGGAGCGCCGCGGCGGTCCTCTGGCGCTTGCAGTCCAATCCTTGGCGCCTAGCGACTGGATCCTGATCGGATGGGGCGATGCGAAATTCTACGTCGATCAGCGGCCGATTTCGGATCGCTTGCCCGACGGGGCGCGCGCCTTCCTGCATCCCGGCAATCGATCGGTGCTGATGCTGGCCCCTCGACGCGACGATCCACGCCTGACCTATGGCGAAGACAGCGCCGCTCTGACCCTGAGCCGCGTCCGCTTCGAGCGTCTGGCCGCGCGGGTCGAGGCCTCGCTGGATCTGTCGAACGGCCGGCCGCACATCGCAGCCATGCGTGCCGGCGACGAAGCGCGCTTCTTCGCCAGCCGCGAGACCTTCTCCATCCTGCATCTGTGCAATCACTGGACGGCCGGCGTCCTGAACGCCGGTGGCGTGGCGATCCGGCCTGTTCCGGCCATCATCTCGGGCGAGGTGATGCGCTCGGTTCGGGCCGCCGAACGGGCGCGAAAACTGGACAGACCCCCGCTGCGGGCCTAGACCGCCCGACTTTCGCCTATCCAGCCGGGTCCGATCCCCAGCGGGCGAACAAGAAGGAGAGGCCGATGGCCCACAAGCAACACACCCGCAACGCCTCCGGCCCCGCCGGACCCAGCCAGCGCCAGCTGCGCGCCGGCGAGCTGATCCGTCACGCCCTGGTCGACATCCTGCGCGAGGAGGATATCCGCGACGAGGCCCTGGCCGGGGTGTCCATCACCGTGACCGAAGTGCGCCTGTCGCCGGACCTGAAACACGCCACCTGTTTCGTCGAGCCTCTCGGCGCCGGCGTCGAGGCCGCGCCGACCAATGGCCATGAGAGCGAGATCATCAAGGCGCTGAACGTCCACGCCAAATTCGTGCGCGGCCAGCTGGGCCGTCGCCTGGACATGAAGTTCACGCCCGACCTGAAGTTCCGCCACGACGAAAGCTTCGACGCCGCCAGCCACATCGACCGCCTGTTCGACGACCCCCGCGTGCGCGCTGACCTGGAGCGCCGCGACGACGAGGACGATCAGTGATCCTCCGGCCTCAAGTAGCGCGAAGCGCGGTAGGCCAAGCATAATGGGCCGCAAGAAGAAGGGCGACATCGTCGACGGTTGGGTCTGCCTGGACAAGCCGTTCGAGATGGGATCGACCGAGGCCGTCAGCCGTATCCGTCGCCTGTTCAACGCCCAGAAGGCCGGTCACGCCGGAACGCTCGACCCGCTGGCCAGCGGCATCCTGCCCATCGCGCTCGGCGAGGCGACCAAGACCGTGCCGATGATGATGGAGGCGCAGAAGGTCTATCGCTTCACCATCAACTGGGGCGTCTCGACCGACAGCGTGGACCGCGAGGGCGAGATCATCGGCCGCTCCGACGTGCGACCCACGGTCGATCAGGTGAAGGCCGCCCTGCCCACCTTCGTCGGCGAGATCGACCAGACGCCGCCGCGCTTTTCCGCAATCAAGGTGGACGGCGCCCGCGCATACGACCTGGCCCGCGACGGGGTGGAGTTCGAGCTTCAGGCTCGCCGCGTCACCATCCATTCGGCCGAGGTGACGGATGCGCCCGACGCCGACCACGTGGAACTGACCATCCGCACCGGCAAGGGCGTCTATGTCCGCTCACTGGCCCGCGATCTGGCTGCGGTTCTGGGCGCCGAGGGTCATGTCAGCGCCCTGAGACGCGAGCGCGTGGGGCCGTTCAGCACGCAAAACGCCGTCACTCTGGATTCTCTGGAGGAAATGGTGCATAGGGGCGCCGCCTCGGAAGGCTTGCTTGCCGTCGCGACCGCTCTGGACGACATCCCGGAACTGGCCGTGAATGAACAGGACGCCTTCTCGCTTCGGCAGGGACGCCCGATCGTTCTGCTCCCCCGTCAGGTGGAAACCCTCAAGGATCGTCTTACCGGCGGTTCGCGCACGGTTTCAGCCTTTCAGGGCCAGACCCTCGTCGCCCTCTGTCAGTTGCGGGCCGGTCGGCTAGAACCCGACCGCGTTTTCAACCTCTAGGCCCGCGCCATCCGGCAAGGGCCGAGACCCCACGGCCTCAAGTAGCGCGAAGCGCGATAGGCCAAGAAAGGACTCTTACGATGTCGGTTACTGCTGAACGCAAGCACGAGATCATCGCCGATAACGCCCGCTCCGCTGGCGACACCGGCTCGGCCGAGGTTCAGGTCGCGATCCTGTCGGAACGCATCGCCAACCTTACCGAACACTTCAAGACCCACAAGAAGGACAACCACTCGCGTCGTGGCCTTCTTAAGATGGTGTCGCAACGTCGCCGCCTGCTCGACCACCTGAACAAGGTCGACGCCGGTCGCTACCAGGCGCTCATCTCCAAACTGGGCCTGCGCCGCTAAGGCGTCGGAACAGTGTAGAATACGCTTTCGAGGCGCGGGCGGTCACGTCCGCGCCTCGTTGTGCAACTAAGCGCTTCCAGGCCAAGTGGCTGCCGGTTGGCCGCCCGGGAAGCGCGACTACAAGATACGACCTGTGCGCCGCAGGACTTACCGGCGCAGCTGCGAGGGCCATGACGGTCCTCTCCCGGTCGTCGCGATGGCGCGGCGGCCTCTGGATCGAAGGACTGAACGCCGACGCATCCGCCCCATGATGGGACCCCGCACGGAATACGCCGTCCGGGATACGAAAGACGAAATATGTTCGACATCAAACGCAAGACGATCGACTGGGCCGGCCGCCCGCTGACCCTGGAAACGGGCCGCATCGCCCGCCAGGCCGACGGCGCCGTACTGGCGACCTACGGCGAGACCGTGGTTCTGGCCACCGTCGTCTATGGCCGCGCGCCCAAGCCCGGCCTGGATTTCTTCCCCCTGACCGTCAACTATCAGGAAAAGACCTTCGCCGCCGGCAAGATCCCGGGCGGCTACTTCAAGCGTGAAGGCCGTCCGTCCGAGAAGGAAACCCTGGTTTCCCGCCTGATCGACCGTCCGATCCGCCCGCTGTTCGTCAAGGGCTTCAAGAACGAGACCCAGGTCGTCGTGACCGTGCTGCAGCACGACATGGAAAACGACCCCGACGTTCTGGGCATGGTCGCCGCCTCGGCCGCCCTGACCATCTCGGGCGTGCCCTTCATGGGCCCCATCGGCGCCGCGCGCGTCGGCCTGATCGACGGCGAGCTGGTGCTGAACCCCGCCATCGACCTGATCCCGTCCTCGGACCTCGACCTGGTGGTCGCCGGTACGCAAGACGCCCTGATGATGGTCGAATCCGAAGCCAAGGAGCTGTCGGAAGAGAAGATGCTCGAGGCCCTGATGTTCGCGCATGCGGGCATGCAGCCGGTGATCGACGCCATCATCGAACTGGCTGAACACGCCGCCAAGGAGCCCTTCGACTTCCAGGCCGAAGACCACTCCGACGTCGTCGCCTCGATCAAGTCGCTGGTCGGCGAAGACATCAAGAGCGCCTACACCCACGCCGGCAAATACGAGCGCCGCTCGGGTGTCGACGCCGCCAAGAAGGCCGCCGCCGCCAAGCTGGTGAAGACCGACGAGAACCCCGACGGCGTTGACGGTTCCAAGTTCTCGGCCGCCTTCAAGGAGTGCGAAGCCGAAGTCCTGCGTCGCGACATCATCGAGAACGCGCACCGCGTCGACGGCCGCGCCCTCGACAAGGTCCGCGCCATCGTGTCGGAAGTCGGCGTCCTGCCGCGCACCCACGGTTCGGCGCTGTTCACGCGTGGGGAAACCCAGGCCCTGGTCGTCGCCACCCTCGGCACCGGCGAGGACGAGCAGTACATCGACAGCCTGCAGGGCACCTACAAAGAGAACTTCCTGCTGCACTACAACTTCCCCCCCTATTCGGTGGGTGAAGCGGGCCGCATGGGTTCGCCCGGCCGTCGCGAAATCGGTCACGGCAAGCTGGCCTGGCGCGCGATCCGTCCGATGCTGCCGACCAAGGAAGACTTCCCCTACACCATCCGTCTGGTCTCCGAGATCACCGAGTCGAACGGCTCGTCCTCGATGGCCACGGTCTGCGGTTCGTCGCTAGCCCTGATGGACGCCGGCGTGCCGCTGATCCGTCCGGTCTCGGGCATCGCCATGGGCCTGATCCTGGAGCCGTCGGGCGAGTTCGCCATCCTGTCGGACATCCTGGGTGACGAAGACCACCTGGGCGACATGGACTTCAAGGTCGCCGGCACGTCGGAAGGCATCACCAGCCTTCAGATGGACATCAAGGTCGCCGGCATCACCAAAGAGATCATGAAGCAGGCCCTGACGCAGGCTTCGGCCGGTCGCCTGCACATCCTGGACGAGATGTCCAAGGCCATGGATGCGCCGCGCGCCGAACTGGGTGAACACGCGCCCAAGATCGAAACGGTCAAGATCCCCGTCGACAAGATCCGTGAAGTCATCGGTTCGGGCGGCAAGGTCATCCGCGAGATCGTCGAGAAGACCGGCGCCAAGATCGACATCGGCGATGACGGCACCATCAAGGTCGCCGCCAACGACCAGGAGAAGATCGACGCCGCCAAGGCCTGGATTCAGTCCATCGCCTCGGAGCCGGAAGTTGGCACCATCTACTCCGGCAAGGTCGTCAAGGTCGTCGACTTCGGCGCCTTTGTGAACTTCTTCGGCGCCAAGGACGGCCTGGTCCACGTGTCCCAGATCGCTCTGGAACGGGTCGCCAACCCGGCCGACGTCCTGTCGGAAGGCCAAGAGGTCAAGGTCAAGTTCCTGGGCTTCGACGACCGCGGCAAAACCAAGCTGTCGATGAAGGTCGTCGATCAGGAAACCGGCGAAGATCTGACGGACAAGATCAACGCCGAGCGCGCCGAGCGCGGCGAGGCCCCGCTGTCGGAAGACACCGGCGGTCGTCCCAAGCGCGACGGTGATCGCGGCGGCGATCGCGGACGTCGTCGTCGCGACTAAGCGACTTCGCATCCAAGACTGATGAGGCCCGGCGGAGCGATCCGCCGGGCCTTTTTCTTTGGACCGGCGCACAGACTGTCCGCGATTTCACTTGCCGCTTCGGCCCATGCGGTTTCCATTGCCGCATCCAGTTTCGAGGGGCCGTTCCATGTTCGATCGTCGTCGTCTTCTTCAGTCCGCCGCCCTGGGCGCCGGTCTCGTCGCCGTGGGCGGCCCCGCCTTCGCGCGTCAGGCCGGGGCGTCTCAGGGCGACGCCGCCGCCCAGCTGAAGACCTTCATGGACGCCACGTTCGAGCAGACGCTGGACAAGAGTCCGGAGGTCGTCACCATGTTCGGCCTGGACAAGGGCGACCGCGCCGCCGCCAAGTCGAAGCTGACCGTTCCGACACGCGCCGAGGAAGACGACCAGCGCGCCTTCACCCGTCGCCAACGCGCCGACCTGTCCCGCATCGACCGCTCCAAACTCGATGCGCGCAACGCCAACTACTACGACAGCCTGACCCAGAATCTGGACGGGGTGATCGCCACCTACGACATCCCTTACGGCCAGGGCGGCTGGCCCAATCCGTACCGCGTCAGCCAGCAGGGCGGCGCCTATCAGTCCACGCCCGACTTCCTGGCCAACCAGCACACGATCGAGACGGCCACCGACGCCGACGCCTATGTCGCCCGCGTCAACGTCTTCGCTGACGTGCTGCTGGCCGAGACGGATCGGCTGAAGGAAGACTATGCGCTGGGCGTCATCCCGCCCGACTTCATCCTGGCCAAGGCCATCCGCCAGCAGGACGGCGTCCTGGCGACGCCTGCGGCGACCTCGCCCCTGACCCAGTCGGTCGTGGATCGGGCCCGCGCCAAGGGCCTGACCGGCGATTGGGGCGCGCAGGTGGAACGGCTTGTGACCGAGCGGGTCTATCCGGCCCTGGCCGCCCAGAACGCCGTGCTGAAGGCGGCCCAGCCGAACGCCGTGCACGAGGCCTCTGTGCGCCGCCTGCCGCAGGGCGAGCAGTATTACGCCAACAGCCTGCGCTACATCACCACGACCCGGCTGACCGCCGACGAGATCCACCGCACCGGCTTGGAACAGATGGCGGATCTGACGGCGCGCGCCGATGTCCTGCTGAAGGCGCAAGGCCTGACGCAAGGCTCGGTCGCCGAACGGATCAAGGCACTGGGGGACGATCCCAAATACGTCTACGCCAACACCGACGCCGGCAAGGCCGAGCTGATCGCCAAGCTGAACGCCCAGATGGCCGACATGCAGGCCCGGCTGCCCAACGCCTTCGGCCGCCTGCCCAAGGCCAAGGTCGAGATCAAGCGCGTCCCGCCCGAGATCGAGGCCGGCGCGCCGATGGGCTATTACAACTCGCCCAGCCTGGATGGGACGCGACCCGGCATCTACTGGATCAATCTGAAGGACACGGCGGAATGGCCGTCCTGGACCCTGCCGACCTTGACCTATCATGAGGCGACACCGGGCCACCATCTGCAGATCAGCCTGCAGCAGGAGAGCGAGTCGGCGCCGCTGCTGATGAACCTGCTGGGCTTCTCGTCCTACGTCGAGGGCTGGGGGCTATATGCCGAACAGCTGGCCGACGAACTGGGCGCCTATGAGAACGATCCGGTCGGTCAGATCGGCTACCTGCAATCGTTGATGTTCCGCGCCGCGCGCCTGGTCGTCGACACCGGCATCCATTCCAAGGGCTGGAGCCGCGAAGAGGGCATCCGCTACATGATGGAGGCCTATGGCGATCAGGAAGGCGCGGCGACGTCCGAGGTCGAACGCTATTGCGGCTGGCCGGGCCAGGCCTGCGCGTACAAGGTCGGTCACAACGAATGGGTTCGCCTGCGCGAAAAGGCTAAGACGATCCTGGGGCGCAAGTTCGACATCAAGGGCTTCCACGACACGGCGCTCGCCGCCGGCGGCGTGCCCCTGTCGGTGCTGGAACGGATCGTCGACGGCTGGGTCGCGACCCAGGCCTAGTTCCGGCGCTCAGTCGGCGACGGTCAGGCCGTCGGCCTGACGCAGGCGGTTGTGGATGTCGGTAGCGGCGACGGCGGCTTCGGCGGTCGCGACGGCGATCTGGTTGAGGCCGCGCACGACGTCGCCGGCGGCATAGAGGCCCGGCACGCTCGTGGCCTGATGCAGATTGACCTCCAACCGGCCGTCGTCGGCCAGACGCGCCTCCAGCCCCTCGGCCAGTTCGGCGTTCGGCGATGTGCCCAACGCCGAATAGACCAGGTCGAACGCGCGGCTCTGGCCGGCGTAGCTCAGGGCCGTCACGCGATCGTTCTCGATGTCGATCGCATCTAGCGGCGCCAGGATCAGTTCGACGCCCAGCCGTTCCAGTTCGTCACGCCGGCTGAGCGCGTCGGGCGCGCCGATATGAATCAGGGTCACACGGTCGGAATAGGTGCGCATGAAGGCGGCCTCGCGCGCGCCCTTGTCGCTTTGGCCGATGATGGCGACAGCCTTGTCGGTCGCCTCATAGCCGTCGCAGATGGGACAGATGCGGACCAGCGCCTTTTGCACCGCCGCTTCGACGCCGGGCAGATCCGGATGGTGATCGACGACCCCGGTCGCCAGCAGGACGGCGCGGGCGCGAACGACGCGGCCATCCATCTCAGCGACAAAGCCGTCGCCGTCGTGGCTCAGGCGCTGGACGCGACCCGGTTCGACGACCGCGCCATATTCCTCGGCCTGTTCGCGCATCCGCTTCAGGATGTCGGCGCCGGTGATGCCGGCCGGAAAGCCCGGCATATTGTGGCTGAGCGGGATCCAGCAGGCGCGGGGCGCGCCGCCATCCACCACCAGGGTCCGCCGCCGAAAGCGGCCCAGATAGGTCGCCGCCGTCAGGCCGGCCGGGCCTGCGCCGATGATCAGAACCTCCGGATCGGTCACCGCGTGCGCCAAGTGACAGGCCAAAGGTCGGACGGCACGCCGGCGCATTCGCCCATGATGCTTTCCTGCGTCAGGGTGAAGCCCTGTCCCGTCCAGGCCCAGGTCTGCGCCGCGCCGCAATCCCCGATGCCCCGCGCCTTGGCGAAGGCCGACAGGGTGCGGGTCTTGGGATCATAGGCGCCGTTGACGGTCGCGTTGTCCGGCATGACGGGATCGGAGCCCGGACCTTCCGATCCGGCGAGGATTGCGGGCCGGGGGTCGCGACCGCCCGGTCCTGTCAGATACCAGTTGTGGGTGACGTTATAGGCGCCCGATCCGCAGGGCACGGCCCACAGCTCGGTGCGGGCGTCCAGCCGGGCGGACATGACCATGTCGCTGACGGCCGGCATGGCCGACTCCTTGAGGCAGTCGCCGACCTCGGTGCGGGCGCGCAGCGCGGCGGGCAGGCGCTGGTTCTGATCGCCGAAACCGGCCTGATCGACGGCCGGAGCGAGCGTCACCGTCGGCAGCGACGGCGCGATCGGCACAAGGGCGGCCGGGCGGTCGCCGCGTCGGATCAGGGCGGTGGGCGTATTCAGACGTCCCTGCTTCTCGTCGATCCACAACAGGGCGGCGGCGGCGCCGTGCAGCGAGACCTCCTGGGTCGAGGCGCCGCGAATGATCATGACCTTGCCTTGGGCCAGGGCGTCGAGGGTAGTGCGGGCGCCGTCGCGGATCTCACCGACGGGCGCCTCGGCGTCGCTCGCCTCGCCGCGCACAGCCGGATAGGCGCGGCCGTCGATGGTCAGGCTGAGGGGGCCGGCGCCCTTGGCGTCGCCGTCGGGCCAATAGCCGAAGAGGAGTTGCGGCTGGGCGTCCGGACCGGGCGCCAGGGTGATGCGGACCCAGCCGGCGGCGAACTCGGGCGCGAAGCCGAAGGCCCAGCAGGTCCCTTCGTTACCGCAGGTGGCGCTCCAGTCCCGGAAGGTCTTGGTTTCAGGGCGGATCTGCAGCACCGGCGCGGCGGCGGCGGGCGCAGCAGGATGGGCGGCCTTGGTCGCGGCAGGCGTCTTGGCCGCATCCTTGTCTCCGCATCCGGCGATGGACAGCGCAGACAGGACAAGGGCCGAAAGGGCGACGCCGCGCCACAGGCCTTTCGGGGTCATGCCTTCTTCAACTCCGACGGCTTGTGCGCCGCGCGAGCGCCGGTCTTGGCGCTCTCGACGATATACTCCGGATTGTCCTTGGAAGCCGCAACCTTGTGGCCCTTGATCTTGGTTTCCGAAGTGACCTTCTTGACCACCTTGCCGGTCGTGGCGCCCTGGCTGTGGTCCCACTTCACCTTGTCGCCGGCCTTGAACGTCTTTTCTGACATGACGATGACTCCTGCTGTGTCGCTTCCTGTTCAGCGATCAGCCTGCGCATCAGTTCCGCGTCGATCACGGGCGGCGCCTCGCAGAAGGTGACGATCCAACGATCCACCAGCTGGCGCTCTTCTTCCGTCATCCTGCCGTCCGTCTCTGTTGCTGGGCCCAAGAGAAGTCCGGGCTGGCCAAAGGGTTCAGGAACGATCTGCGTTATTCCGGGCGGCGACGACGGGCGGCGGGGTTTGCGCGGGCGCGCGGCCTCGCTATACCGCCGCGACGACATTCCCTTCCCCACAGTCACAGACGGACCGCACGCATGGCCAAGATCAAGGTCGAAAACCCCATCGTCGACATCGACGGCGACGAAATGACCCGCATCATCTGGCAGATGATCAAGGACAAGCTGGTCTTCCCGTTCCTGGATCTCGAGCTGGACTACTACGACCTGGGCATGGAGCACCGCGACGCCACCGACGACCAGGTGACGATCGACGCGGCCCACGCGATCCAGAAGCACGGCGTCGGCGTGAAGTGCGCCACCATCACCCCGGACGAAGCCCGCGTGCAGGAGTTCGGCCTGAAGAAGATGTGGAAGTCGCCGAACGGCACCATCCGCAACATCCTGGGCGGCGTGGTTTTCCGCGAGCCGATCATCTGCTCGAACGTGCCGCGCCTGGTGCCCGGCTGGACCCAGCCGATCGTCGTCGGCCGTCACGCTTTCGGCGACCAGTACAAGGCCACCGACTTCCTGATGCCCGGCCCCGGCACCCTGACGATCAAGTTCGTCGGCGAGGACGGCGAAGTGATCGAGCACGAGGTCTACAAGGCCCCGGGCGCAGGCGTGGCCATGGCCATGTACAACCAGGACGCCTCGATCCGCGAGTTCGCCCACGCCAGCTTCGCCTATGGCCTGCAGCGCAACTACCCGGTCTATCTGTCGACCAAGAACACGATCCTGAAAGCCTATGACGGCCGCTTCAAGGACCTGTTCCAGGAAGTGTTCGACGAGCACTACGCCGCCGAGTTCAAGGCGCGCGGCCTGACCTATGAGCACCGCCTGATCGACGACATGGTCGCGGCCGCGATGAAGTGGTCGGGCGGCTTCGTCTGGGCGTGCAAGAACTATGACGGCGACGTGCAGTCCGACGTCGTGGCGCAGGGCTTCGGCTCGTTGGGCCTGATGACCTCGGTTCTGATGACGCCGGACGGCAAGGTGCTGGAGACGGAAGCCGCCCACGGCACCGTGACCCGCCACTATCGCCAGCATCAGAAGGGCGAGGCCACCTCGACCAACTCGATCGCCTCGATCTTCGCCTGGACGCGCGGCTTCAAGCACCGCGCCAAGCTGGACGGCAACGCCGCCCTGGACCAGTTCGCCGACACGCTGGAGAAGGTGGTCGTGGACACCGTCGAGGCCGGCTTCATGACCAAGGACCTGGCGCTGCTGGTTGGCGACCAACAGGGCTGGCTGACCACCGAGGGCTTCCTCGACAAGGTGGCCGAGAACCTGAAGACCGCTCTGCCCGACGTGGGCTGAGGATAAGGGGAGCTGGAACGCCACGAGGCGTCCGGCCCCCTCCACCGCTTCGCGGTCCCCCTCCCCCGATGGGGGAGGAGACGTCCTCAAGCAGCGCGAAGCGAGGTAGGACAAACAAGATGAGCCCCGTCGGATCGCTCCGGCGGGGCTTTTCGTTGTGCGAAGGGCCGGGGCGTGCATGATCGGTGGTAATGAGGATGCGTTCGTGAAGCGGCTGTTCGGAAACCTGGTGCTGGCGGCGGTGGTCGTGGCGGTGCTGTCCTTCTTCGCGGCGCCCGCAGTGGCCTTCTTCGCCATTCGGTCGGCGGCCGAGGCGAACGACGTGGCGGGGCTGGCGCGGCTGATCGACTTCAACGCCGTGCGCCAATCGTTGCGGCCGCAGCTGGCGGGACGGCCCGAGGCGATGGCGCCCGCGCCGTCCTTCCTGGAAGACCCCATCGGCGCCTTCCGGCGTCAGATCCAGCAGAACCCGATCCTGCGCCAGCCGGACGTGGACGCCTATCTGACGCCCGCCGCCCTCACCGCCCTGCTGAAGGGCGAGGGCCGCTACGCCAGCCAGCGCACCTCAGCGGGGATAGCGCCGGCCTCGGAGCGCAGCCGCAAGCCCTGGCCCGGCCCCGCCTACTGGAGCGTCAACCGGGCGCGGATGGCGGTGACGGATCAGGGCGGGTCGCGCACCCTGTTCACCTTCGAACGGCGCGGGCCGTTCGAGTGGAAGCTGGTTCACATCGGCCTGCCCGACGGGACGGCGCCGGCCGTCACCGTCACCCCGCGATAAACCCGGCAACCGACGCCGCCCAGCCTGCGTTGGCTTTCCAAGGAGACGACATGAGCCGCAAGATCATCACCGGAGCCCTGATCGCCGTCGTCATCGGCGTGGTCGTCGCCCTGTTCGTTTCGCCCTTCATCGCCGCCCAGGCGCTGGTGCGGGCCGCGCGGACAGGGGATGCGGCCGGGCTGGAGCGGCAGGTGGACTTCCCGGCGTTCCGCACCAGCCTGAAGAGCGAGCTGAACGCCCGCGCAGCCCTGGAAATCCGCAACCGGACCAAGGGCGACACCGGCCTGGCGGCGCTGGGCATGCTGCTGGCCCCGTCGCTGGTCGAGGGGGCGGTCGATAACTTCGTCACGCCGCAGGGCATCGCCGCCATGGTCCGCTCCGGCGAGACGCCCGAGCCGGAACGGCCCGTGCCCGCCGACGACACGCCGGCGGTGGACAAGGACAAGATCCGCCAGTCCTGGGCCTATCGCGGGCTGAACACCTTCGCCGTCACTCTGACGCGCGACGACCGGCCGGACGATGCGCTGGTGCTGATCATGGAACGCCGGACGCCCTTCACCTGGAAGCTGGCCGGGGTCGATCTGACGCCCGACCCGATGGGTTGAGACGGTCGGGGACAAAAACACCGTCTAAAGTGTCTAATTCGTCTGATTGGACGGCGGGGCGCCGATCAGAAAGTGAGTGCATTTGGTGCGCTTTGCCTTGGGTGCGCGGCCTCCTCTGTGGTGAGCGCAGAGTATAGGCCGTCTCTGCGGCATGCTCAGGAAGCGGACGCTGCGGCCGGCTAAGCCGCTGAGTTGCAAGGCTGTCAGGTTCGAAATTGCGATGGATTACCCTCTCCCTTTGGGAGAGGGCTTGAGCGCACGAGCGCGCAGCGATCGTACTTGCGCGAAAGGGTGAGGGTCGGCTGGTGCGTCATGGTCCGCCGGCCGACCCTCATCCGGCCCTTTGGGCCACCTTCTCCCAACGGGAGAAGGTCATCGTATTTTTACGCCAGCGCCGCGCGAACCGCCGCCAGGCCGTCTTCGGCCTTGGAGCCGTCGGGGGCGCCGCCTTGGGCGAAGTCGGGTTTGCCGCCGGCGCCTTGGCCGCCCATGGCGATGACGGCGGCGCGAGCCAGGTCGGCGGCGTTGACGCGGTCGGTCAGGTCCGAGGTCACGGCGACGGTGACCGCGGCCTTGCCCTCGGTGACGCCGATCAGGGCGACGACGCCGGTTCCGACCTGTTTCCTGAAGTCCTCGGCGACGCCGCGCAGACCCTTGCCGTCCACGCCGTCCAGCACGCGGGCCATCAGTTTGACGCCGTTGATCTCCTCAGGCGCAGACGACGCGCCCGAGCCGCCGCCCAGGGCCAGTTGCTTCTTCAACTCGGCGACCTGTTTCTCCAGCGACTTGACCGAGGCGGTCAGGGTGTCGACGCGGGCGGGGACGTCGGCGGTCTGGACCTTGAAGCTTTGGGCCAGCAAACGGGCGACGCCGGCCTGGGCCAGCAGATACTGACGCGCGGCCTCGCCGGTCAGGGCCTCGATGCGGCGCACGCCGGCGGCGACGCCGGTTTCCTGAACGATCTTGAACAGGGCGATGTCGCCGGTACGGGCGACGTGGGTGCCGCCGCACAGTTCGACCGAATAGGGGGCGTTGTCGCTGACCAGCGAGCGACCCAGCGTCAGGACGCGGACCTCGTCACCGTATTTCTCGCCGAACAGGGCGATGGCGCCGGCCTCGATCGCCTCCTGCGGGGCCATCAGCTTGGTTTCCGCCGGCACGTTCTGGCGGATGACGGCATTGACCTCGGTCTCGATGGCGGACAATTCGGCCTCGGTGAGCGGGGCGCCGTGGCTGAAGTCGAAACGGGCGCGCTCGGCGTCGACCAGCTGACCCTTCTGGGCGACTGCGGGGCCAAGCACATTCTTCAGCGCCGTATGCAGCAGGTGGGCGGCGGAGTGGTTGGCGCGGCTGGTGCGGCGCTTTTCGGCGTCCACCAGCTGGGCCGCGCGGGTTCCGATCTCCAGCTTGCCGGCCGTGACCTGGGCCACCAGGACGTGCAGGTCGCCGGCGTGTTTGCGCACGTCGATGACCTCGGCCTCGCCGGCAATTCCATCAGAACTGGGCCATTCCAGCGTTCCGTGATCGCCGGCCTGGCCGCCGCTTTCGGCATAGAACGGGGTGGTGTCGAACAACACTTCGACGATGTCGCCGGCCTCGGCCGTTTCGACCGGCGCGCCGGCGTTCATTAGGGCCAGGACCTCGCCCGAGCCCTCGATATTGTCATAGCCGGTGAAGACGGTCGGCCCCATCCGGTCGCGGATCGCCAGCCATTCGTTTGTGTTGGCGGTCTGGCCCGAGCCTTTCCAGTTCTCGCGCGAACGCTGGCGCTGTTCGGCCATGGCGGTCTCGAAGCCGTCGACATTGACCGAGAAGCCGCGACGACGGGCCTCGTCCTGGGTCAGGTCCAGCGGGAAGCCGTAGGTGTCGGACAGGGTGAAGGCCGTCTGGCCGTCCAGCATGTCGCCGGGACGGAAGCCCTGAACCGCCGTGTCGAACAGGGCCATGCCGCGGCCGAGCGTGGTGCGGAAGCGGACCTCTTCCTGCTTCAGCGTGTCCTCGATGAAGGGCTGGGCGCGGGCGAGTTCGGGATAGGCGTCGCCCATCTGGGCCACCAGGGTTGGGACCAGACGGTGCATCAGGGGATCGGCGGCGCCCAGCAGGTGGGCGTGGCGCATGGCGCGGCGCATGATGCGGCGCAGCACATAGCCCCGGCCTTCGTTCGACGGAGTGACGCCGTCGGCGATCAGGAAGGACGACGAGCGCAGGTGGTCGGCGATGACCCGGTGGCTGGCGGCCTGGTCGCCGTCCGACTTGGTCGCGGTGGCGTCTTCGGACGCGGCGATCAGCGTCTTGAACAGATCGGTTTCGAAGACCGAATGCACGCCCTGGAGCACGGTGGTCATCCGTTCCAGACCCATGCCGGTGTCCACGCTGGGCTTGGGAAGGTTGCGAACGATCTGATCGTTCTCCTTCTCATACTGCATGAAGACGTTGTTCCAGATTTCGACGTAGCGGTCGCCGTCCTCGTCCGGCGAACCGGGAGGGCCGCCGGCGATCTTGTCGCCGTGGTCCCAGAAGATCTCGGTGCAGGGGCCGCAGGGACCGCTGTCGCCCATAGCCCAGAAGTTGTCCGAGCCGGCGATGCGGATGATCTTGTCGTCGGAGAAGCCGGTGACCTTTTTCCAGATCGCGGCGGCCTCGTCGTCATCGATATAGACGGTGACCAAGAGACGTTTGGGGTCCAGGTCGAAGTCTTGGGTGACCAGGTTCCACGCCTTCTCGATGGCGTGTTCCTTGAAATAGTCGCCGAAGGAGAAGTTGCCCAGCATCTCGAAGAAGGTCAGGTGGCGGGCGGTGTAGCCGACGTTGTCCAGGTCGTTGTGCTTGCCCCCGGCGCGGACGCATTTCTGCGACGACGTGGCGCGCGGATAGGGCGGCTTGGACGCGCCGGTGAAATAGTCCTTGAACGGCACCATGCCCGCGTTGACGAAGAGCAGGCTCGGATCGTTCTGCGGCACCAGCGGGGCCGAATGGACCTTGGCGTGGCCGTCCGCCGCGAAATAGTCGAGGTAGGTGGCGCGGATCTCGTTCAGGCTGGGCATTCGGCGTGTCTTCGGCTGGGGCGGTCGCTAGGAACCGGCGTCATATAGGGTTTTGGCGGGGAGCGCATCATCTGCGCGGGGAGAGGCGCGCGCCCCAGAGAAGACGATGTCTCCTCCCTGCTTTGCGGGGAGGGGGACCGCGGAGCGGTGGAGGGGTTGCGCCGCCTCACGTCCCTTGATCGGTGACGCTCCGAAGAGCCCCTCCGTCACGGCGCTGAAGGAGCGCCGCGCCACCTCCCCGCAAAGCAGGGAGGATACGGAAGCGCCCGCTTCACACCCTCGGGGGCGGGCCGAACTTGCCGGACTGGTAATCCTGGATGGCCTGGATGATCTCCTCGCGGGTGTTCATGACGAAGGGGCCGTGGCTGAAGACCGGCTCGCCGATGGGATCGGCGTGGCCCAGGAGGACGACGGCGTCGGTGGTCGCCGTGATCTGGACCGTGTCGCCATCGGTCAGTCCGGCGAGGTTCCATTGCGGCACCGGCGTTCCGGCGACGGCGATCTCGCCCTTGACCCCATAGAGGAAGACATTGCGGCCGGGGGCGACGGGCGTCTCGAACGTCGCACCGGCGGGCAGGCGCACGACCGCCAGATGGATGTCGATCAGGGACTGGATCGGCGCCTTCACACCCAGCCAGTCGCCGGAGACCGGCTCGACCGTGACGCCGGCCTCGGTCGTGAAGGTCGGGATGTCGGATTTCTGCAGCCCGATGTAGTCAGGCTTGGTCATCTTCAGCCGTGACGGCAGGTTGACCCACAGCTGCAGGATTTCCATCGGCCCGCCGTCGCGCTTGAAGGCGGCCGGTGACAGTTCGGCGTGGATCAGGCCGGAGCCGGCGGTCATCCACTGGATGCCGCCCGCCTTGATGATGCTCTCGCCGCCGCCGGAATCGTTGTGGGCCAGTTCGCCGTCCAGGATGAAGGTGACGGTCTCGAAGCCCCGGTGCGGGTGCGGGCCGAACGGCAGCCCGGCGTTGCCCGGCGCATAGGTCTGGGGCCCGTGGTGGTTCAGGAACAGGAAGGGATCGATCTGGTCCACGCCGGGACCGGGCACCGGACGCCGGGTGGTCAGGTCGCCGATGTCGTCGCGATGGGCGGGGTGCAGGCGAAGGACGGAACGGGGCTGGGTCATTCGCTACATATAGGGTGGCGGATCGGCGGTGGCGAGATCAGCCTGAACGGGTCGCCGTAACAGGACGGGCGCGGCCGTCCTGAACCCATTCTCCGGCCCAGCCACTCGCCGCCGCATGCAGACGCAGTTCGCCCTCCGACAGAGGGATGACGATGACCTCGCCCAGGGTGGAGACCGGGCCGGCGAAGCCCATTCGGTCGATCCCGGCCGGCGCATCCAGACGTCGCCAGGCGCCCTCAACCCGACGGCCCTCGCCCCGGTCGGTCAAGGACAGCGACAGCAAGGGTCTTCCGTCCGGCTGGGCGATGCGCCAGCGGCCGTCCAGCGGGCCCATTGCGGCTTCGGCGTCGATCGCTGCCTGGGACACGCCCTGATCATAGGTCGTCTGGCTGTCGGAGGGGCTGAACTCGTAGTCGCCGGCGTAGTCGTCGACCGCGACCGGAGCCGTCAGAGGACGGCGATGCAGGTCGGTCGCGGCGTCCCCCTCGGCCGTTTCGCGCCCGAAACGGGACGGCGGCTGATAGGGGCGAACGGCCGGCGCACGATAGGTCTCCGGCGTCGCGTCCAGAAGACCGGTCGTCTGAATGGCGGGCTCCAGGGCGACGGCGGACATCAAGGCGAGCAGCAACATGAGCCCACCCTGCCAAATCGTCTGGCGCGTCGCCTAGCCGTCGATCGGACGCTGAACGCAAACGTGATCCGTCGTGATGGAACCCACGTAAACCGCACAATCCGTCGATCTGGGGGTCTGTGCGTTGACACCGGCCCCACAGGGTCACAAAAGCCTTCGCAACCGCACACGGCGATTGAATTCATTCGCTTTTGAGAACCATTCGCATGAACCAGCCCAACCCGACGCCGGGTGGCGCCTCAAGCGACCGGACGGGTCGCTTCGTCACTCAACCGAACGGACATATCGCGCCGCTGTCGCCCCACATGGGCGTCTGGCGCTGGCACGTCACCATGATGGCCTCGATCCTGTTCCGCGCGACGATCATCGCCGCCACGGTCGGCGTGCTGTTCGTCCTGGCCTGGCTGGGCGCGCTGGCGTTCGGGCCCGAGGCGTTCCAGAGCGCGCTCGATCTGGCCGGATCGCCGCTGGGCCTGCTGGTCTTCTTCGGTCTGACGGTCGTGCTGTTCTCCTTCATCCTGAACGGCGCGCGCCACACCTATAACGACACCGGCAACGGGCTGACGGTGAAGTCGGCGACCGCCCTGTCGAACATCGCCGTGTGGGGGCCGATCCCGCTGGCCGTGCTGTTCTGGGTCGTGCTGTTCGCCACGGGGAGGGTTTCGCTGTGAGCGGCGCCGCAAAGTTCAAGAACAACGTCAAGGTCTCCGAGCGTCACGGCGCCGGTGAATGGCTGATCGAGCGGATCCTGCTGGTGGCCCTGCTGCCGCTGGGTCTGTGGGTCGCCTCGACCGGCTTCACCTTGGCGGGCGCCGGCTATGACGCGGCGATGGCCTGGTTCGCCAATCCGCTGAACGCGGCCCTGATGGCGATCACCTCGGTGATCTTCTTCGGCTACGTCAGCCTGGCTTGGAAAGTCATTCTGGAAGACTACGTGCCCAACGTCGGAACGCGCGGCCTTCTGGTCCTGCTGCTGAACGTCGTCTTCCTGGTGCTGGCCGCCGCCAGCGTCTTCTTCATCGTGCGGCTGGCGCTGGGTTCGGCGCCGCTGCCCGCTGGTTTCGGAGCCTGATTACCTGATGGCCGCTTACGAACTGATCGATCACGAATATGACGTCGTCGTCGTCGGCGCTGGGGGCTCGGGCCTTCGCGCCGCGCTCGGCGCCGCCCAGCAGGGGCTGAAGGTCGCCTGCGTGACCAAGGTCTTCCCCACCCGCTCGCACACCGTCGCGGCCCAGGGCGGCATCTCCGCCTCGCTCGGCAACATGGGCGAGGACAGCTGGCAATGGCACATGTACGACACCGTCAAGGGGTCGGACTGGCTGGGCGACCAGGACTCGATCGAATATCTGGTCCGTAACGCGCCCAAGGCCGTCTATGAGCTGGAACACTGGGGCGTGCCTTTCAGCCGCACCGAAGAAGGCAAGATCTATCAGCGCGCCTTCGGCGGCATGACCCGCAACTTCGGCGAAGGCCCGGTGCAGCGCACCTGCGCCGCCGCCGACCGCACCGGCCACGCCATCCTGCACACTCTGTACGGCCAGTCGGTGCGCCGGGAAGTGAAGTTCTTCGTCGAATATTTCGCGCTGGACCTGATCATGCAGGACGGGGCCTGCACCGGCGTGACGGCGCTGCAGCTCGACAACGGTCAGGTTCACCAGTTCCGCGCCAAGATGGTGGTTCTGGCGACCGGCGGATACGGCCGCGCCTATTTCAGCGCCACCTCGGCCCACACCTGCACCGGCGACGGCAATGCGATGGTGCTGCGCGCCGGCCTGCCGCTGCAGGACATGGAGTTCGTGCAGTTCCACCCGACCGGCATCTATGGCGCCGGCTGCCTGATCACCGAGGGCGCGCGAGGCGAGGGCGGTTATCTGACCAACTCGGAAGGCGAGCGCTTTATGGAGCGCTATGCGCCGACCGTGAAGGACCTGGCCCCGCGCGACATGGTCTCGCGCTCCATGACTATCGAAATCCGCGAGGGTCGCGGCGTGGGTCCGAACAAGGACCACATCTTCCTGCACCTGGATCACCTGGATCCGAAGATCCTGCACCAGCGCCTGCCGGGCATCTCGGAGTCGGCCAAGATCTTCGCCGGCGTGGATGTGACCAAGGAGCCGATCCCGGTCCTGCCGACCGTCCACTACAACATGGGCGGCATCCCCACGAACTATCACGGCGAAGTCCTGACGCTGCGCGACGGCAACCCCGACAGCGTGGTGCCGGGCCTGATGGCCGTGGGCGAGGCGGCGTGCGTTTCGGTGCACGGCGCCAACCGCCTGGGCTCCAACTCCCTTACCGACCTGGTGGTGTTCGGCCGCGCCGTCGGCCTGCGCTGCGGTGAAGTCGTCGACAAGGCCTCGGCCGTGCCGTCGGCCTCCAAGAGCCAGACCGACCAGCACCTGGCCCGCCTGGATCGCTTCCGCTACGCCGACGGCTCGACCCCGACCGCCGAGCTGCGTCTGTCGATGCAGCGCGCGATGCAGGCCGATGCGGCGGTGTTCCGCACCGGCGAGACCCTGCAACAGGGCACCGACAAGCTGCGCGCCATCGAGGCGGCCGGCGCCGACATCAAGACCACCGATCGCGGCCTGATCTGGAATACGGACCTGGTCGAGACGCTGGAGTACGACAACCTGATCGCCCAGGCGATGGTGACGATCGAGGGCGGCCTGAACCGCACGGAATCGCGCGGCGCCCACGCCCGCGAGGACTATCCCGATCGCGACGACGTCAACTGGATGAAGCACACCCTGGCGTGGAAGCGTCCGGGCGAGCAGGTCCAGATCGATTATCGTCCGGTCCACAACTACACCATGTCCGACGACATCGCGTATATCGAACCGAAGGCGCGGGTTTACTAAGATGGTCCAGCTTACTCTCCCCAGAGGCTCCAAGCCGACGACCGGCAAGGTCCACAAGGCCGCGCCGGGCTCCAAGGACGTGAAGACCTACAAGGTCTATCGCTACGATCCGGAAACCGACGCCGATCCGCGCTGGGACACCTATGAAGTGCCGACCGGCGACCACGGCCCGATGCTGCTGGACGCCCTGATCCATATCAAGAACACCATCGATCCGACCCTGTCGTTCCGGCGCTCGTGCCGCGAGGGCATCTGCGGCTCGTGCTCGATGAACATCGACGGGCGCAACGCCCTGGCCTGCACCAAGGGCTGGGACGAATGCGCGTCCAACAACATCACCATCTCCCCCCTGCCCCACCAGCCGGTGGTCAAGGACCTGGTGACGGACCTGAGCCTGTTCTACGCCCAGTACGACTCGATCCAGCCGTATCTGCAATCGGACGAGCCGGACCCCGAGAAGGAACGTCTGCAGACCCCGACCGAGCGCGAGAAGCTGGACGGCCTGTACGAGTGCATCCTGTGCGCCTGCTGCTCGACCTCGTGCCCCAGCTACTGGTGGAACCAGGAAGAGTACCTCGGCCCGGCGGCGCTGCTGCAATCCTATCGCTGGATTTCCGACAGCCGCGACGACGCGACCCAGAAGCGTCTGGACGACCTGGAAGACCCGTTCAAACTGTATCGCTGCCACACGATCATGAACTGCGCCCAGGTTTGCCCCAAGGGTCTGAACCCCGCCAAGGCCATCGCCGAGACCAAGAAGCTGATGGTCGCGCCGAGCCGCAAGAAAGCGGCCTGAGTATCCGGCGCCGGGGGCCTTGCCTCCGGCGCCGCCTCGTTTAAGAGCGGCGCATGGCCAGCATCACCTATATCGAGCATGACGGAACCGAGCACGTCGTCGACGTGAAGTCGGGGCTGAGCGTCATGGAAGGCGCGATCCGCAACAATGTGCCGGGCATCGACGCGGACTGTGGCGGGGCCTGCGCCTGCGCGACCTGCCATGTCTATGTCGACGAGGCCTGGCGCGAGGTGACGGGCAAGCCGTCGGCGATGGAAGAGTCGATGCTGGACTTCGCCGACGAGGTCGAGCCGAACAGCCGCCTGTCGTGCCAGATCCGCGTGTCGGACGCCCTGAACGGCCTGATCGTGCGGTTGCCGGAAAACCAGCACTGAGATGATCGACGCGCGGCTGATCGACAGGATCGGCCGATGGATCGACCAGCGCACCGAGGCCATGGGCCAGGACAGTCCGCCGCCGGTTCTAGGGATCGCGGGTTCGCAGGGTTCGGGAAAATCGACCCTGGCCAAAGCCGTCGCCGAGCGGTTCGGCGGGGCGAGCCTGTCGCTGGACGACGTCTATCTGACGAAGGCGGAGCGGGCGGCGATGGCGGCGCGAGTGCATCCGCTGTTCGCCACTCGCGGGCCGCCAGGGACGCATGATCTGGGCCTTCTGAACCGTCTGCTGGATCGGTTGCAGGCGGCGGGGCCGGACGATCTGACGCCTCTGCCGCGTTTCGACAAGCTGGGCGACGACCTGGCGACTGGGGCGGACTGGCCTTTCGTGAAGGGTCGGCCGCGGGTCATCGTGCTGGAGGGATGGTGCCTAGGCGCGATCCCGCAGGCCGAGGCGGACCTGGTTGCGCCGATCAACATCCTGGAGGCCCGGCAGGACTTCGAGGGCGAGTGGCGCAGAGCGGTCAATGCGGCGCTGGGTCAGCCCTACGCCCACCTGCGCGGGCGGCTGGACGCCCTGATCTTTCTGAAGGCGCCGGGGTTCGATGTCGTGCTGGACTGGCGCTGCGAGCAGGAGGCGGGATTGATGGGGCAGGACGCCGTATCGCCCGAGCGACGCGCGGCCCTGGCGGTCTTCATCCAGCATTATGAGCGCCTGAGCCGGCATATGATGACGGGCGGCGTGGAGGCCGACCTGATCGTCGCTCTGGACCGGAAACGCGGAGTTCGCAGCCTTGAAGGCGGGCTTGGCGCCTGAGCCGCATCTGTGCGTTATCGGACCATGAGCCTGTTTGGATCCAAGCCCGCCGTCGAGCCCGACCGCCGCATGGGCGCGCGCCGGCCCGCAAACGCGCGCGGCGTCATCTGCGCGCCCGGCCTGGAGACGGCGTGTCTGATCGTCGATCTGTCGGACGCGGGGATGAAGCTGCGGCTGGACCGGGGCGGGGCCTTGCCGCGCGAGGTGGTGGTGGTCGATGTGGCCGCGGGCGTCGCCTATCCCGCCACCGTCGTCTGGCAGCGCGGGCAGGAGGCCGGGCTGAGGCAGACCGGGGCCAAATCGCTGAGAGGCTTGGCGCCGGCGAGGCTGATCCCCGCGCGCGACGCCTGGCTGAGAGCCGGCGGGCGCTGATCAGCCGGGCTAGTCCGCCGTGTCGGCGGGCATAGAGCCGGCGTTGATGGCGATGCGGCCCACCAGCCCCTTGACGATCAGGTCCAGCGCCGAGCCCTCACGATAGTCGGCGGCGGCGACGAAGTTCACCCGGTCCTCCGAGATCAGGGAATAGACCTTCTTCTGGTCCCGCTCGTTCGAGCGCGGATCATAGACGGCGATCGAGAAGCCGCCCTTGGTGTGCATCATCTTCATGGTCGGCACGTCGGTGTCGCCGTCGCCGATGAAGATCATCCGGTCGAAAGGCACGGCGCGCTCGTCGTCGGGGATGAAGTGGTTGATGCGTTCGTGCTCCCAGTGGTTCTTCACGCCCTTGTTGATGCGGAACAGATACTGGGTCTTGGTGGTGTAGTTGACGCCGACCGCCGGCCAGGCGGCCTCGCCCTTGTCGTCATAGACATAGTGGGAGGCGAAGACGTGGGTCAGGGCGGGGCGGATCGGCGTGCCGTCGATCATCTCCTCCAGCCCGGCGGAGATGATGTAATGCTCGATCTCCAGCCCGTATTTGGCGCCGAAGGCGTTCATCCGGTCGAACCAGCTAAGGTCCTTCAGTCCCTCGAACAGGGCCACCGCCTCGCCGTGCTGGCGCAGGGTCTCGCGCGTCACGGGGGCGCCGTTCTGGCGCGCGTGATGCAACATCAGTTGCATGTACATCAGGATGCCGTCGCCGTCGGCGTCCTTGGTCAGGCGCTCAGCCTCTTCCCAGAAGGCGCCGATGCCCATGCCGACGGAGGGGATGAAGGACACCTCCTGCATATTGCCGCGCGCTAGGGTGCCGTCGAAATCATAGATCAGGGCGGTCTTCAGCAGCGGGGTCTTGGGTTCGGCCGTATCGGACATGGGGCGAGATCCTTGGTGGAACCCGCCCTCTATATCAGCCCGCCGCGCCCGTCGATTGGCGCCGCTGGCCGAAGGTGGGCGCCGCCGCCTTCTGCTCGGCCCAGTAGTCGGCGCCCGTCGTCGGCTTGAACATGGTGCGGGGCGACCCGTTGCGGGCCACCACGGCGAAGGTGTTGGTCGAGGCCTGATAGATCAGGGTGTCGCCATTTGGCCGTTTGACGGTCTCGGCGTCGCGCGGAGGCTTTGTCGTGAAAGCCGTGACCTTCGTCAGATAATCCTCGGCTGAGCGCGCGCCGAAGTCTGCGCCGTTGCGGTCGTAGAGACGCGCGATCTTGGCGTCGACGGTTTCGCGCCGATTGGCGGTCAGGACGGGCTTCTCCTGAGGCGTCGCAGCCTCTTCCCTTGCCGTCGGCATGGACGTTAGGGCGACGGGTTCGGCGCTCGCCGTCCGATCCCGCGTCTCGACCGCCGAACTGTTTTCGCAGGCACTCAGCCCCAGCAGACCGCACAGGACCAGCGCGGTCCCTCCCCTCGTCAGCATTCTCATTCTTCCCTCCAGATACCCGCTGGACGCGACGAAAGCACAACTTTATTGTTCGTGCAATGTTCTCGTCTCGACGGCGTCACGCGCGGCGGCTAGACCGTGGGCATGGACAATCGCCTCCTTTCGAACCGCAAGATCCTGCTGATCGTGGGCGGCGGCATCGCGGCCTATAAGGCGCTGGAACTGGTGCGGCTGATCGCCAAGGCGGGCGGGCAGACGCGGGTGATATTGACCGAATCCGGGGCCGAGTTCGTGACGCCCCTGTCGCTGGCGGCGCTGAGCGGCCATCCGGTGCGGTCGGGCCTGTTCCACCCGGACGACGAGACCAGCATGGGCCATATCGAGCTGTCGCGCTGGGCCGATCTGGTGGTGGTGGCGCCGGCGACGGCGGGGCTGATCGCCAAGGCGGCGAACGGGTTGGCCGACGACCTGGCCTCGACCACCCTGATCGCCACGGACAAGCGGGTGCTGTTGGCGCCGGCGATGAATGTGCGGATGTGGGAGCATCCGGCGGTCCAGGCCAATATGGAACGGTTGAAGGCCTTTCCGGGCTTCCACGGCGTGGCGGTGGTGGGGCCGGATGACGGAGAGATGGCCTGCGGCGAATACGGGCCGGGTCGGATGGCGGAGCCCGCCGCGATCCTGGAGGCCATTGCGGGCCTGCTGGCAGGCGCGGCCGGACGACCGCTCAAGGGACGCAAGGCCGTGGTCACGGCCGGGCCGACGTTCGAACCGATCGACCCGGTGCGGGGCCTGACCAACCGCTCCAGCGGCAAACAGGGCTACGCCATCGCCGCCGCCCTGGCCGAACTGGGGGCCGAGGTGACGTTGGTGTCGGGGCCGACGGCGCTGGCGGCGCCGACCGGCGTGACGCGGATCGATGTCGAGAGCGCGCTGGAGATGCAAGCGGCGACGCAGAGCGCCCTTCCCGCCGACATCGCCGTGCTGTCGGCCGCCGTCGCCGACTGGCGCGTGGACACCATCGCCGGCGGCAAGATCAAGAAGGGACCCGGCGGCCCGCCGACCCTGGCCCTGATCGAGAACCCCGACATCCTGGCCGGCGTCGCCGCGCCCGGTCCGAACCGCCCCGCCCTGGTCATCGGCTTCGCCGCCGAAACGACGGATCTGGAAGCCAATGCGCGCGCCAAGCTTTCGCGGAAGGGCTGCGACTGGATCCTGGGCAATGACGTGTCCGACGACGTGTTCGGATCGGACGGCAACGCCGTGCTGCTGGTCACTGCCGACAAGACCGAAACCTGGCCGCGCCAGTCCAAGACCGCCATCGCCCGGGCTGTCGCCGCCCGCATCGCCGATCATTTCAAGGCTGCTGAATGACCGAGACCCCGATCCAGATCCTGCGCCTGCCGCATTCCGAAGGCTTGCCCCTGCCCGCCTATGAGACGGCCGGTTCGGCGGGCATGGACCTGCGCGCCGCCGTGCCGGAAGACCAGCCGATGACCCTGGCGCCGGGTCAGCGGGTGCTGGTGCCCACGGGGCTGAAGATCGCTCTGCCGCTGGGGTATGAGGCCCAGGTGCGGGCGCGCTCGGGCCTGGCTTTGAAACACGGCATCATCTGCCCGAATGCTCCCGGCACCATCGACAGCGACTACCGCGGGGAGTGCGGTGTGATCCTGGCCAACATCGGCGCCGAGCCCTTCGTCATCCGCCGCGGCGAACGCATCGCCCAGCTTGTGATCGCCCGGCATGAGCGGGCGGACTGGATCGAGGTCGAAACGCTGGACGAGACCGCACGCGGGGCGGGCGGGTTCGGATCGACGGGGCGCTGACGCCCTAAACCAGCGGCGCCGTCGGCTGGATGAGGCTGGCCTTGCGGCGGATATGTTCGCGCCAGGCGGTGTAGAGGCCGCTGCTCGCGATCAGGGCGGCGCCGGCCAGGGTGGTGAGGGTGGGCGTCGCGGCCATCAGCCACCAGCCGAAGACGATGGCGCCGACAATCTGGAGATAGTCGAAGGGCGCGACCACGGCGACCGGGGCCTTTTGCAGCGAGGCGGTCATGAACAGCTGGGCCAGACCGCCGGCGACGCCCGATCCGATCAGCAGGCCGAAGGTGCCGAGCGCGTGCCAATGGCCGACGAAGGGCAGCAGGATCGCTCCCACGACCGAACAGGCGACGAAGAACCAGAAGACGATGGCGGCGACGTGTTCGGTGTCGCGTAGCTGGCGCAGAGTGATGGTCACGCCGGCCGTCAGCACCGCCCCGATCAGGGCGAAGGTCACGCCGGCCAGCGGCAGGACCGAATGGCCGACGCCCGGCCGCATGACCACGATCACGCCGATGAAGCCGACGGCGACGGCGGCCCATCGGCGCGGGCCGACCGCCTCCTTCAGCACGAAGAAGGACAGGATGGTGGCGAAGATCGGAGCGGTGAAGCTGAGGGTCGTCGCGTCGGCGAGCGGCAGCAGCGTCAGCGTCTGGAATAGGCACAGGATGGCCGCGACGCCCAGGGCGCTGCGTCCCAGATGAGCCACGGGGCGGCGCGTCGACAGGGCCGAGAGGCCGCCCGGCTGGGTCAGCACCCAAGCCAACACCACCGGCAGGCCGAAGAAGGCGCGATAGAACAGCATTTCCGGCGCCGCGACACCGTCCTGCGACGCCAGTTTCAACGTCGCCGTCATGATCGAGAAACAGCCGGCGGCGGCGACGCGCAGAAGAATGCCGCGGACGACGTCCTCGCCCGCGGCATTCGATGGATCAGGCGAAGGCCGCGCGGTGGCGACCATGTCGCGCGCTTACGCCTGGCCGGTTTCGACCGGCTGCTGGGCGATCTGCTGCTGGCGCGCGATGTAGATGGCGGCGAAGTCGATGGGGTCCAGCTGGAACGGGGGATAGAAGCCGCCGTCGGCCGTGGCGCCCGAGATGATCTCGCGCGCGAACGGGAACAGGTAGCGCGGGCATTCGATCAGCAGCAGCGGCTCGATGTCCTGCTCCTGGACATTGGCCAGCTGGAACAGGCCGCCATAGACCAGTTCGACGTGGAAAACGGGCTGGTTCTCGTGCGTCGCCTTGATCGACAGCTTGAGGTCCAGTTCGAACAGGCCGTCGGGGCGGCCCTGGGCGGCCATTTCGACGCCGAGGTCGATCGCGGGCTTGCCGTCGATGCGCAGGGATTCCGGGGCGCGCGGGTTCTCGAACGAGAAGTCGCGGACGTATTGCGCCAGGATGCGAAAGCCGGGACCGGCGGGCTGACCCTGTTGGGCGTCGCCTTGCTGGGGCTGTTCGGCGGGAGGAGCGGCGTCGGTCATGAAACGGTCTTTGGCGCAGTTTGGGGCCGATGAGGCCGGAATGAGGCGCCGCGACTACCATGCCGGGACGCTTGGCCGCAACGTCGCGCGCGAGATTGGGGGCGCGCTTCGCCTTGCCTCACCCTATATGAGCCCGTAATCACGCCAGACTAAGTGTTTGGCGCACCCGTCGTTCGCTACAGGAATCTCCTCTTGAACATGCCGGTTCAGTTCCAGGTCGTCGTCTTCGCCTTCATCGCAGCCTTTGTGCTGTTCCAGCTCTACAATGTGCTGGGCAAGCGGGTGGGCCGTCAGCCGCAGGAAGACGCCAAGATCGCGCCGCCCGGCCCGGCCCAGGCCGAGACGCCCAAGATCGCGGCGATCGACCCGGCGACCCTGGCCTCCATCGCCAGCCTGAAGGCGCGCGATCCCGCGTTCGACCCGGCCCGTTTCCTGGACGGCGCGCGCCAGGCCTATGAGACCATCGTGCGCGGCTACGCCGCCGGCGACAGGGCCGCGCTGAAGCCGTTGCTGAAGCCCAACGTCTTCGCCTCGTTCGAGGCCGGCGTCGCAGCGCGCGAGACGCGTGGCGAGACCGAGACGGTCGAGTTCCTGTATCCGCCCCGGGCCGATCTGGAAGGCGCAGTGGCCGAGGGCGACAAGGCCGTGGCCAAGGTGCGGTTCCTGGCCGAACTGCGCAGCCGGGTGACCAAGGCTTCTGGCGAAACGGCGGACGCGACGACGGGCGAGCCGCTGGTCGAGGAACGCCGCACGGCCGAGCATTGGACCTTCGAACGCACCCTGGGCGCGACGGACCCGAACTGGGTCCTGGCGCGCGTCGAGCCGGCCAACGCCTGATGGCGGTTCGCGGCCGGTCGGGCGCGCTGGCGACGCTGACGGCCGCCCTGGCTGTCGCCGCCTGTTCGACCGGGCCGATGACGCCGACGGGCGCGACGGGGACGACAGGGCTGCAGACAGGGCCGATCCCCTATACGCCATCGCCCAATCCGACCCCGCTTCCCGCGCCGTCCCACGCCCTGAGCCCCGCCGTGCTGCCGGGCTGGAGCCAGGAGGACCATCTGGCCGCCTTCCGGGCCTATGTGGACGGGTGCGGCGCGGCGCGTGACGAGGCCGCCCGCCGGGTCTGCGGACGCGCCAAGGCCATGGCGACGACGATGACGATCACGCCGTCGCAGGCGCGCGCCTTCTTCGAGGCCAGCTTCAGCGCGATCCCGGCTCAGACGCCGGACGGGCGACCGGGCCTGCTGACCTCCTACTTCGCGCCCGAATATCCGGCGCGGCGACGACCGGACGCCGAGTTCTCGGCCCCCGTCCTGCCCAAGCCCGCCAATCCACGCGCGGCCGGCGACCGGGCCTATATCGAATCCGCCGCACGGCCCGAGCAGGCCTTGGCCTGGATGCGGGCCGAGGACCTGTTCTTTCTGCAGATCCAGGGGTCGGGCTATCTGACGTTCGAGGACGGGACGCGCGGCCGCGCCGCCTATGCCGCCGACAACGGCAAGCCGTTCGTGGGCATCGCCCGACCGATGGCGCAGCAGGGGCTGTTGCCCCAGAACGGCACCTCCGGCGATGCGATCCGGGACTGGCTGGCCAGCCACCGCGGCTATGAGGCGCAGGCGGTCATGGCGCTGAACCCACGCTACATCTTCTTCCGGCTGGACCCCGACGATGACGGCCACCCGGCGGGGGCGGCGGGCGTGCCCCTGACCGAGCGGCGGGCCATTGCGGTCGATCCGGCGCACTGGCGCTATGGCGAACTGGTCTGGCTGGAGGCCGACGGGGGCAATCTGCGCGGTGCCACGGCCAGCTATCGCGGTCTGGCCATGGCGCTGGACACGGGATCGGCCATTCGCGGACCGGTGCGCGCCGACCTCTATATGGGTCGCGGCGACCGCGCGGGGGCTGAAGCCGGGACTGTGCGCCATCCTTTGCGGATGTGGCGCCTGGTCCCGAAGGGTTAGGCGACGGTCAGGGTCACCGCGATATTGCCCCGCGTGGCGTGCGAATAGGGGCAGACGGTATCCGCCTCGGCGATCAGGGCTTCGGCCTCGGCGCGATCCACGCCCGGTATGCTGACCTCCAGCGCCACCTCCAGGCCGAAGCCCTTGTCGCTGCGCGGACCGATGCCGACCGTGGCGTTGACGGCGGCGTCGGCAGGCACCTTGGCGTAACCGCCCTGAGAGGCGACGAACTTCATGGCGCCGAGGAAGCAGGCCGCATAGCCGGCCGCGAACAGCTGTTCGGGATTGTTGCCGACGCCGGCGCCGCCCAGTTCCTTGGGCGTGCCCAGCGCGACATCCAGGGCGCCGTCGGTGGTGGCGGCGCGGCCGTCGCGGCCGCCCGTGGCGACGGCGGTGGTGCGGTACAGGGTATTGATGGACATGGGCATCAGCTCCGGGAGGTCATAAATATCGTGCGCGATTTAATCGCTTGAAGCCATTTAGCGCGTAGCGTCAGAGGCGTCAAGCTTGCGATTGTATCGCGTGCGATTATCATCCCCCTATGACCTCACCCGCCCCCTCC
>NZ_WJWX01000027.1:0-49133 GCF_009661015.1 Brevundimonas sp. SPF441
GCCCAGACCGCCCCCGCCTCTTCCGCTCCCGCCGCCCCGCAGGCGCCCGCAGCCGCTCCGCCCGCGCCGAAGAAGAACGTCATGTGGACCGTCATCGCCGCCGGGGTCGCCCTGCTGGGCGTGCTGATGGTGCTGTATGCGTGGCAGTTGCCGCCCTTCCGGGGCGCGATACAGCGCACGGACAACGCCTATGTGCGCGGCCAGGTGACGATCATCAGCCCGCAGGTGAACGGCTATGTCACGGCCGTGCCGGTCCAGGACTTCCAGACCGTCCAACAGGGGCAGCTGCTGGCCCAGGTGGACGACCGCATCTATCGCCAGCGGCTCGAGCAGGCGGAGGCCAGCCTGCATTCGGCCCAGGCGGCCCTGTCCAACTCGACCCAGACCCAGGCCTCGGCGCGCGGATCGGTGGCCCAGCAGCGCGCCTCCATCGCCGCCGCCGAAGCTACGCTGACGCGGGCTCAGGCCGACGCTGAGCGCGCCCGCACCCTGAAGGCCGGCGGCTGGGTCGCCCAGGCCAATGTGGACGTCGCCGAAGCCGCCCTGCGCAGCGCCCAGGCCCAGGTCGCCCAGGCCCGCGCCGCCGAGGGCATCGCCCAGACCGGCGTCACCTCCGCCGTCGTCGGCCGCGACAGCCTGGCCGCCGCCGTCGAGAACGCCCAGGCCGCCGTGCGCCTGGCCCAGATCGATCTGGCCAACACCCGCATCGTCGCCCCCCGCGCCGGTCGTCTGGGCGAGATCGGCGTGCGCCAGGGCCAGTATGTGACCGCGGGCACCCAGCTGATGGGTCTGGTGCCGGACGTGGTCTGGGTCACGGCCAATATGAAGGAGACGCAGATGAAGAACATCCGCGTCGGCCAGCCGGTCGAGATCACCGTCGACGCCCTGGGCGGCCAGACCCTGCGCGGCCATGTCGAAAGGATCGCCCCCGCCGCCGGATCGGAGTTCAGCGTCATTCGTCCCGACAACGCCACCGGCAACTTCACCAAGGTGGCCCAGCGCATCCCGGTCCGCATCCGCATCGACCCGAACCAGCCCGCCGCCGAGCGCCTGGCGCCGGGCATGTCGGTGGTGGCGAAGGTCAATACGGCCGGCTGACGGAACGCGCAGCTCCCGATCGCGCTACCTGTCCCAGCAACGGAGAGCACCATGGACCGCGAACAGACCAAAGGTCGTGAAGAGAACGGCGCCGATCCAGCCGGCAAACCGGACGCCCTGACCTCTGACAAGGCAACGAAGGCGGTCGGTCAGGCCGAGCGCCAGAGCGCGGGACCGGACGGCCCGGACGCCGCCGAGATCGGCGACACGTTCAAGCGCAAACCCTGACGCCGGATCAGGCTGATCGCGGCGACAGGCTGGCGGCGAGCAGATGCACGTCGTGCGCCCGCATCCGCTCGAAATTGCCCAGCCCCAAGGCCAGGGCGCGCATGATCTCCGTCTGGCGCGTATGTTCGGGATGGGCGGGCAAGGACGGCTCCGCCCGCGCCAGCTCCGCATCCAGTTCGGCCATCATATGGGCCAGGATTCCGTCGTTCATCTGATCCTCCATCACGCCGCCGACCGCCGCAGACGGTTAGAGCATGATGAGAACAAATGCGGAACACATAGCGTGGAGATGCCTGTGGAGTATTGCGGCTAGAGCGCTTTTTCCAGCACCACGAATTCCAACTCGGGTCGGGGCGGAGCGACGGGGAAGGGGCGAGTCTCGCCGGTGGGGGCGTAACCGCGTCGTTCGTACCAGGCGATCAGTTCGGTCCGGCGGTGGATGACGGTCATCTCCATGCGGCGCGCGCCGAAACGCGCGATCGCCTCGCTTTCGGCGGCCGCGAGCAGACGACGGCCGAGGCCGGACGCCTGCAAGGTCGGCTCGACCGTCAGCATGCCGAGATAGGCCAGGTTGTCCCCGGCGCGGGCGACCTGGACGCAGCCGATCGGCGCGCCGTCGCGATGGGCCAGCAGGATGACCCGGTCGGGATCGGCGATCAGGGCCGACAGCTCCGCCGCGCTGGTGCGATCATCGAACAGCAGGTCGGCTTCATGCGTCCAGCCGGCCTTGGCCGTTTCGCCGCGATAGGCGCGCTCGATCAGAGGATGCAGCGCGGCGACGTCGTCGGGCGTCGCCGCGCGTATGGCGATCTGCGTCAACGGCTGACGCCCAGCTCCGTCAGCAGATGATCCATCCCATAGACGTCGCGCAGGGCCACGGTGACGGCCTGGGTGGTGACGATCACGCTGCGGTTGGTGTTGCGGTCATAGCCATAGGCGTTGCGCTGGGTCAGGACGGTGGAATCGAAGTTGGCCCCGATGATCTCGCCCCGAGCGTTGACCGCGGGCGACCCGGACGAACCGCCGATGGTGTCGGTCGAGACGGCCATGTCCATCACCGCGTTCGGATCGATCCGGTCCTTGGCGGCCATCAGCTTGGGCGCGACCTTGAACGGTTCGGCGCCGGTGGCGCGGTCCCACAGGCCGGCGAAGGTGGTGAAGGCGCCGAAGCGCTGGCCGGGCACGTCCGAGCCTTCGACCTTGCCATAGGTCAGACGCAGCGTGCCGGTGGCGTCGGGATAGACGGCGTCGCCATAGGCGGCGAAGCGGGCGGCCGCCAGCTGTTCCGACGCGCGGTCGGTCGGGGCCTTGACCTTATTCTCCCATTCCGTGCGGACGGCGCGGGCGTCCGCGTCTATCGACAGCACATACTGGACCATCGGATCGTCCGACGCCTGAACCGCCGCCAGGCCGCCGGTCCACAGGGCGCGACGCACGGCCGGATCGGCCAGCTTGGTGCCAGTTACGACGCGGGCCGACAACTCTTCGGGGCTTTCCTTGCCCAGCAGGGTGCGCACATAGGGGCTGTCCACCGTCAGCCATTCGCGCGTCTTGGACAGCCACCATTCCAGCCGGATCTGCTCCAGCTCGGGATAGGTCGGCCGCTCGGCGAACAGACCGGATTCGACGCCGGGCAGGCGGCTGTCGGCGAACTCGGCCAGACGCTGGTCCGACGGCTTGGCCCGCTCCTGCGCGCCGCGCACGATGGCCTTGGCCCACTGGAACAGCTGCGATCCACCGGCGACCGAGGTGGTGCCCAGGCCCGTGCCGCCTTCCAGCAGGGCGGTAGGGGCATAGAGTTCGCGCGCAATGGGCTGGAGCGCTTCCAGCGCACCCCATGGATCGGGACCATTGCCGTTGGCGGCGGCGTAGCGCTGCATGAAGTCGACCTCGGCCGCAGCCTTGGCCTGGATGAACTGGGCGTCGGTCAGGGCGCGCATCCGGCCCAGGCCGCGCTTGTAGGTGTTCTCCACGCCCACAATCGGGTCCATGGCGATAAAGGCCTGATCGTCGCCCTCTTCGGAATAGCGGATCAGACGACCGCGCAGTTCCGATGCGATCAATTGATCCAGCGGCAGGACCACGTCGCGGATCGTCGCCAGCTGGTCCATCGTCAGCAGGCGCTGGGTCGCGCCGGGATTGCCGGTGATGAAGACGGCCTCGCCCTCGGTCGGCTTGTCGGCGTTCCAGGCGAAGTGGATCGGCGTCTCGACCGGCTTGCCGTCCTCGTACAGGCGAATGAAGGCCGCATCGATGGCGAAGCGCGGGAAGGAGAAGTTGTCCAGATCGCCGCCGAAGGTCGCGGCGCGGTCTTCCGGAGCCCAGGCCAGGCGCACATCGCTGTATTTGCGGTATTTGTAGAGTTTGAACTGGCCGCCCCGGTACAGGCTGACGACCTGGCAGCGGATCTTGGGATCGTTGCCGCAGGCTTCAGTCTCGATCCGCCCGGCCTCGGCCTCGCGCGCCTGGGTGAAGGCCTGGCCCTCAAGCCCTTCGCCGGCCTTGTGCATCCGCTCGGTGACATCGGAGATGTCGGTCAGGATCTCGGCCGTGGCGCCGGGGCATTTGCGCTCTTCCTCACGCGTCTTGGGCGTAAAGCCCGTCTCGCCGTACTGCTGTTGCGGCGTGGACAGGTTGGCCACGCAGGTGGCGACGCAGTGGTTGTTGGTCATCACCAGACCCTGGCCCGACACCACCCCCGCCGAGCAGCCGCCGAACTTCACCGACGACAGCCGCACCCGATCCAGGAAGGCCTGATCGATATTGGTCCCCAACGTCTGGTTGGCGCGGGCGATGGGGAAGTTGTCGTAGGTCCACATGCCTTCCTCGGCGCTGGCCGAGCTGGCGGCGGCGAACGCGAGAACGGCGGCAGAGGCGAGGAGAAGAGGGCGCATGGGCGGTGTCCTTTAAGTCTCCTCCCCGCCTTGCGGGGAGGTGGCGCGGCGCTTCTTCAGCGTCGTGACGGAGGGGCTCTTGGTCAGTTTACAGGCGATTGTGTAGTGGTGAAGAGCCCCTCCACCGCTTCGCGGCCCCCTCCCCGCGCAGCGGGGAGGAGACTTCTTCGTTGTCGTTCTAGCGACGCACGCCCAGTTCGCGCAGCAGGCGCGGCTGGTTGTAGACGTTGCGCAGGGCCTCGGTGATGGCGGCGGTCGAGACCGTCACCGTGCGGTTTAGCTCGGGGTCATAACCGAAGCTGCCGCCCAGCGAGTGGATGTTGCCGTCGAAGGCGGCGCCGATGACTTCGCCCTTGGCGTTGATCACGGGCGAGCCCGAATTGCCGCCGATGATGTCGTTGGTCGAGACGAAGTCATAGACGGTCGACTTGTTGACCTTGCCCTCGGCCGCCAGCCAGTCCTCGGCCGCGTTGAAGGGCTCGGCGCCGGTGTTGCGCTCGTACAGGCCGCCGATCTGGGTGAAGGGTTCGACCGTCACGCCGCGATAGGTCCAGCCCTTCACCTGGCCGTAGGACAGGCGCAAGGAGAAGGTCGCATCGGGATACAGATTGGTCCCATAGACCGCGAACCGGGCCTGGGCGATCTTTTCGCCGGCGCGGCTGGTCGGGCCGGACACAGCCGATTCCCACTGGGTGCGCACGGCCTGGGCCGCATCGTCATTGGCCAGCACGAACTGGATCAGCGGGTCGCCCGAGGCGGCCAGTTGCTCCGGCGTCATGGCCAGGGCCTGGGCGCGGAAGGCGGGATCGGCCAGACGCGTGCCGTCGACCAGACGCTCCGCAATCTGTTCGGGGCTTTCCTTGCCCAGCAGCGCCTTCACATTCGCATTGTCGACCGTCAGATATTCGCGGGTCTTGGACAGCCAGAAGTCGAGATAGATCTTCTCCAGGTCGTTCGAGATCGGCGTCTCGGTCGCCAGGCGACGGCCCAGCGAGGCGATGTCGGCGTCCGAATAGCCGGCGCGACGCTCGGCGACGGGCTTGGCGCGTTCCTTGGAAGCGCGGACGATGGCCTTGGCGTAGCTGTAGAGCGACGAGCGTTGGCCTGCCGCCGATTCCAGCTGGCGATAGGGCAGATAGAGGTCGCGCTGGGCGGTCGAGGCGCGTTCCAGATCGGCCCACGGATCGCCGATGCGTTGGGCCAGGGCCGGGTCGGCGGCGACGCGCTGGCGCAGCTCCTGCTCTTCGCGGCGCTTGGTGGCCATGAAGGCCGGGTCGGTCAGGGCGCCCTGCTGGCCGTAGTTGACCTTGAAACCGTTCTCCAAGCCGAAGATCGGATCGACCGAGACGCGTTTGGCCTCTTCGCCGGTGGTCGAATATTCCAGCAGACGACCACGCAGTTCCGAGGTCTGGATCAGGCTGATGGGCAGTTGCTGGTCGCGCAGGGTTTCCAACTGGGCCACGGTCAGCAGGCGCTGGGTCGAGCCGGGGTTGCCGGCGACGAAGGTTACGTCGCCTTCCTTGGGCGCATTGGCGTTCCAAGTCAGGTGGTTGGGCGTCGCGACCGGCTTGCCGTCCTCGTAGATGCGCAGGAAGCCGGCATCCAGGGCGTAGCGCGGGAAGTTGAAGTTGTCCGGGTCGCCGCCGAAGAAGGCCGCCTGGAACTCGGGCGCGAAGACCAGGCGCACGTCGTCGTATTTGCGGAACTTGTAGAGCTTGTACTGGCCGCCGCGATAGAAGCTGATGACCTGGCAGGTCAGCTTCTGATCGTCGCCGCAGGTCTCCTTCTGGATCTTGTCGATCTCGGCGGCGCGGGCCTGGACGAAGGCGGCGCCCTCAAGACCGGCGCCGGCGCCGGTCACGCGGTCGGTGACATCGACGATGTCCGTCAGGATTTCGGCCGTCTGGCCGGGGCACTTCTTCTCTTCCTCGCGGGTGGCGGGCATCCAGCCGTTCTTGACGTAGTCGTTCTGGGCCGTGGACAGGTCCTGAACGCACGACACGACGCAGTGGTGGTTGGTCAGCACCAGGCCTTCGTTCGAAACCAGCGAGGCCGAGCAGCCCTGCAGGCGGACCGCGGCGTTGCGCACGCGGTCAAGCCACGCCTGATCGATATTGGTGCCGTACTTCTCGTTCACCGTGGTGATGGGGAAGTTGTCGAAGGTCCACATGCCCTCGTCGGCGCGGGCGGAGGTCGCAGGCGCGGACAGGACGGCGGTGGCGGCGCCGAGCGCGGCCAGAGAGGCGGTGAGACGAAGCGAGGGCAAGGACATGAAGGCGTGTTTCCCAGAGCGTGGGACGGCCTGTCCCATCTGTTATGTTGTAACTAGCGCCGACGAAGGGCGGGCGCCAAGAGGCTGGAAGGCCCTTAATCCCCTGATTTCGAACCCGCAATGACAAGGGTTCACAAGCCTTACCCCGATTTAACTTGGCGGTGAGGGGGCGCACGGTCAGATAGGCGCAAGTACCGGGGGTTATCGACGACAATGTCGCTTGCGCTATCAACACTGCTGTTCGAGTGGCGTCGCTATATGGCGGCGGTCATGGCCCTGGCCCTGTCGGGGCTTCTGGTCCTGGCGATGACCGGCGTCTTCATCGGCATCGGCAAGGGATTCACCGCGACCATCGAACGGTCGAACGCCGACATCTTCATCATGCAGCCCGGCGCCAAGAGCCTGATCGGCGGGCCGTCGGGCGTGCCCCGCCGGTTCATCCCCCTGGCCTACAACCACCCCGAGGTGGTCGAGGTCATGCCGCTGGACGGCGCCGGCGGCACCTTCCAGAACATCAAGAACGTCGATCCGACCAAGAGCCAGGCGGACAATGCGTCGCAGGGCGCGCCGCGTCAGAAGTTCGTTCAGGCCAGCATCATCGACACCCGTCCTGGCTCGGTGACCATCCCGACCGACTATTCGCAGGAACTGGTCGATGCGTTGCGCCAACCCTACACCGTGGCGGTCGACGAGACGGCCCTGACGACCTTGGGCGTGAAGCTGGGCGACAAGGCCCTGTACAACGGCCAGACCGTCACCGTCGTCGGCGTGACGCGCGGCTATCCCAATATGATGCAGCCGGGCGTGGTCATGTCGCGCGACACCCTGCGGATGCTGGGCCAGGCCGACACGGGTCCGCGCGTCGGTCCGCTGATGGTCAAGCTGCGTGATCCGGCCCGCGCGCCCATCGTGGTGGCCCAGCTGAACGCCATGGGCGCCGGTCAGTGGAAGGCGTGGACCAAGCAGCAACTGGCCGACGCCAACGCCGGCGCCATGTTCGAGGAAGGCATCCTGGTCATCATCATCGGCGGCTGCGTCGTCTTGGGGATCATCATCGGCGTGGCCATCACCTGGCAGACCCTGCGCGGCGCCATCATGGCCAATATCAAGGAGTTCGCCTCTCTGCGGGCCCTGGGCGTCAGCATGGGGTCCTTGCGTCGGATCGTGGTCGAGCTCAGCTTCTGGGTCGGCGTCGTCGGCGTCATCGCGGCCATCGTCCTGACCTGGCTCGTCTCGCTGCTGGCGATGATGGGGGCGGTGATCATCGCCCTGCCGCTGTCGCTGCTGATCATCGTCGGCATCGGTCTGATCGCCATCGCCATGGTGTCCGGCCTGCTGTCGCTGGGCATCCTCAAGAACAGCCAACCGGCGGACCTGCTGCGATGAACGTTCATACAAAGGTTCACGGCAAGCACGGCGACTTCGCCATCGAGGCCAAAAGCCTGGTCAAGCGGTTCAAGTCCGGCAAGGCTTGGGTGGATGTGCTGAAAGGCGTCGATTTCGATGCGCGGCATGGCGACCTGACCATGGTCATGGGGCCTTCCGGCTCGGGCAAGTCCACCCTGATCGCAGCCCTGTCGGGCCTGCTGAAGCCTGAAGAGGGCCGGGTGGACGCGTTGGACGTCGACGATCTGTGGAAGCTGTCCTCGGGTCGGATCGACAAGTTCCGCCTGGATAACTGCGGCTTCATCTTTCAGGGCTTCAACCTGTTTCCCGCGCTGACGGCGCTTCAGCAGGTCGAGACGGTGCTGAAGTTCCAGGGGCTGACCGCGGGCCAGGCCAAGAAACGCGCCACGATCGCCCTTGAAGAGGTCGGCCTGGGCCACCGTCTGCACCAGCGACCGGCGGCTTTGTCAGGTGGTGAAAAGCAGCGCGTCGCCATCGCCCGCGCCCTGGCCAAGGACCCGAAGATCCTGTTCGCCGACGAACCCACCTCGGCCCTGGACGGCGAGAACGGCCAGGTGGTCATCAAGCTGCTGCGCCGCGCCGCCACCGAACACGGCGCCGCCGTCATCTGCGTGACCCACGATCCGCGCCTGGAGGCCTGGGCCGACCGGGTCATCCACATTGAGGACGGAAAGATTCTGGACGACCAGCGCCGCATCCCTGATCCGAACGCCATCCTGGCGTCCCACTAACCGACACGACGATTTCCCTTAGGACGACACGCCAATGCCCGGCTTTCTGAAGAAAAAACGCACCTGGATCGGCCTGCTGCTGGTGATCGTGCTGGCGGTCGGCTTCATGCTGTTCCAGTCCGCCGCCAAGACCAAGAAGGCCGAGCAGGAGAAGGCGGCGGCGACCAAGGTCGACAGCCCCTATGCGGCTATCGCCAATGGCAAGGTCGACGTCGAGGGCGGCATCATCCAGATCGCGGCCCGTCGCGGCGGCATCGTCCGTGACGTTCTGGTTCAGGAAGGCGATCGCGTCGTCGCCGGTCAGATCCTGGCCCGTCAGGAAGACGACGAAGCGCGTCTGGCGGTGCAGGCCGCCGCCGCCGCCGTCAGCCAGGCCGAAAGCCAGCTGGCCCAGATCCGCGTGGACATCCGCACCGCCCAGCGCGAGCAGGAGCGTCTGCAACGTCTGGTCGCCACCAACTTCGTCGCCGCCCAGCGCATGGACCAGGCCCAGGACGCCATCGCCACCGCCCAGGCCCGGCTGGGGTCGCAGGTCGCCGCAGTCCAGACCGCGCGCGCCCAGCTGGATCAGGCCCGCTACAATCAGGAACTGACGGTCATCCGTGCCCCGACCAACGGCCGGATCGTGCGCCGCTACGCCAACCCCGGCGCCGGCGCCTCGACCCTGAACGTTTCCAACATGTTCGATCTGGAACCCGACGCGCCGCGCATCGTCCGCGCCGAGGTGGTAGAGAGCGACCTGCCGAACCTGACCGACGGCCAGGCCGTCGAGATCAGCCCCGAGGGCGACGCCAGCAAGGTCTATATCGGCGCCGTCATGCGTCGGGCCGCCGTGTTCGGCGCGCGTAAACTGGCCTCGGACGATCCCTCGCAACGTAGCGACGAGCGGGTGGTTGAAGTGGTCGCCTCGGCCGGCGATGCGCCCCTGCTGATCGGACAGCGGGTGCTGGTCAAGTTCATGAAGCCGGGCGAGACCGCCGGGGCCAAACGCGCGGTCGCCGCCGGCGTCGGGCCCAGCGAGGCCATGAAGACGAAATAGGACGTCGGATCAGCGGCCGGTGAAATTGCCCGGCCGCTTTTCCAGCACGGCGGCGACGCCTTCCTGATGGTCCTCGGTCAGATGGGCGAGCGCCTGCATCGCCGCCGACATCTCCAGCATCTGGTCGAAGGTCGTGTCTCGGCCCTGACGCAGCAGGGTCTTGGCCATGCGCAGGGCCTGGGGCGGCTGGGCCGCGACCTGGGCGGCGACGGCCAGGGCCTCGGTCATCAGGTCGTCGTGCGCGACCACGCGGTTGACCAGCCCCCATTCGGCCGCTGTTGCGGCGTCGATGGAGCGGGCGGTGAACAGCAGCTCGGCGGCGCGGGCATAGCCGATGTTGCGCGGCAGCAGCCATGATCCGCCGTCGCCGGGGATGATGCCCAGCTTCAGGAAGGGCACGCCGAAACTGGCGCGGTCCGAGGCGATACGGATGTCCCCGAGCCCCGCGATATCGCAGCCCAGCCCCATCGCCGGCCCGTTGACGGCGGCGATCAGCGGAACCTCAAGCCCATACAGAGACCGCACGATCCGGTGGACGACGCGGCGATAGCGTTCGCGGATCGCGGCGCCCGATCCCTCGAACAGGTCGCGCCGATCTCGCATGGCCGTCAGGTCGCCACCTGCTGAAAAAGCCCGCCCGGCGCCGGTCAGGACTATACAGCGGATCGTCGGATCGGCGTTGACCCGTTCGCACGCCGCCGCGACCTCGTCGCCGTCGCTCAGATCGGGCAGGGCGTTCAGCCGCGCCTCGCGATCCAGCGTCCAGATCACTATTGCGCCTTGGCGGTCTTCGGCGATCAGGCCCATGCGTCGTCTCCGTCTTCGCGCCCGTCATCGACCGCGAACGCCGCGTCAGGCAAGCCCGCAATTGCAAAAGCCCCGGCGAGACCGGGGCTTCTTCAGGCTGAGGGCCCAGCGGGCCGTCAGCGTTTCTTGATCGTATAGGGTACGAAGTTGGACGGATGGCTGACCACCCGGCCCGAGTTCGACGGCATGTGCCGACTGTTGACCAGCATCCCGCCCCAAAGGGCGAAGGACATCATGGCGTGTTGGAGGTTACGCTCCTTATCGTTCATCTTGGCGTCTCCTTTCGCAGAACGATGAAAAGAGACGCGTCGTACCAATGGAATTCCACCGTCAGTCGTTACGCGTCATCGAACAAGATAAGACAGTTTCGTGAATTTGCAAATTTATTCGTCAGGAGTCGGAGTGATTTTCGCTACGATGTCACAATGAGCGCGACGACCCCGAACCGGCCCGGACCGCCCAAGGCCATCGCTACGCCGTGCGTCATGGTGTGCGCGGTCGATGGCGAGAGCGGCCTTTGCCTCGGCTGTTTTCGCACGCTGAAGGAAATCGCCGGCTGGCGGTCGCTGAGCGACGCCGAGCGCGCGGCGGTCATGGCTGAACTGCCGTCGCGCCGTAGTCAGGTCGATCCGGCCAAGCTGGGCTAGCGCGGTTAGCGGCTTAAGCTTTCGTCAGCCACGTCGTTTCACCCCATCCAAACGCCGCGCCTCTAAGACAGAGGCATGGTTCGCATCGATACCCAGTCTGTCGTCGTCCTCGGCTTCGCTCTCATGGCGTCGTTCGGCACGGCTCTGACGATCCGCCATCTGGAAGGCGACGGCATGGCCCAGGCGGCGACGCCCGTGGCCGAGGCGGCGGTGGGCGCCTCCGGCACCGACGCCCAGGTGGTGAAGGGCGCGGACGGCCACTACTGGGCCGAGGCCAATATCGACGGCAAGGCGGTGCGGGTGCTGGTGGATACGGGCGCCAGCGTGGTCGCCCTGACGCGCGCCGACGCCCTGAGACTAGGCGTCGATCCCGAACCCGAAGCCTTCACCGGCAAGGTCCAGACCGCATCGGGGGTCGTGCGCGCCGCGCCGGTTCAGCTGAAGACGATCTCGGTCGCAGGCGCGCGGGTGGACCGGGTCGAGGCCCTGGTGGTGGAGCAGGGGCTGGAATACTCCCTGCTGGGCATGAGCTATCTGGGCCGGCTTTCCGCCTTTTCCGCCACACCGGCCGGGCTGACGTTGCGGCCCTAAAGGTCGCGCATCTGGCGACGGGCTTCGCTGAAATACTGCCAGCCGGTCCAAAGGGTGATGATGGCGGCGAACCAGATCAGGAAGATGGCGAAGGATTCGAACGCGGGCTGCCAGGCCAGCGGGGATCCGTCGTCGTTCTGCAGGCCCAAGGCGCCCCACAGCAGGGTCAGCTGAAGCGCGGCGAGCGCCACCATCTGCACCGTGGTCTTCCACTTGGCGGCCAGGGTGACCGGCAGTTCGATGCGGCCGGCCATCGTCTCGCGCAGGGCGGAGACGGCGAATTCGCGGAACAGGATCAGGCCGCAGGGCAGGGCGATGCCGGGCAGGGATCCCGAGGCCAGAACGCCCAGGATGGCGCCGGTCACCAGCACCTTGTCGGCGATGGGATCGAGAATGGCGCCCCAGCGCGTGGTCGCGTTCCAACGCCGGGCCAGATAGCCGTCGACCCAGTCGGTCGAGGCGGCGATGACGAAGATCCAGAAGGCCCAGACGCTGAACCGCCCTTGGGTTTCCGGCGACAGCCAGGCCTCAAGCGCGCCCGGCGCGGCCCCGGCCATCATGGCGAACATCACCACCCCGGCCGCCAGGCGCAGCCCGGTCAGGATGTTGGGAACGGGGTTGGCGCGGTGGGCGGAGGTCATCGTCATGTCCGTTGCAACGCGCCGGGTGTGGCACGGTTCGCCGCTCAATCCAACGGTTCGAACCGGGGCTTGTCGGTCAGGGCCGTAAGCGCGCCCTCGGCGATGCCGAAATGCAGGCCGCTGAGCTGAAGCTCGCCCTTGGCTTCGCGCTCGGCGATCCAGGGGAAGGTGCGCAGGTTCCGGATCGACAGACGCACGATGGCTTCTTCGGCCGCGCGCTCCAGCTGGTCGGGGGCGACGGTTTCGGCGACGTGCTGGACGACGGGCGCGCCTTGGGCGATCCAGGGGGCGACGAAGTCGGCGACGATTTCAGGGGCGCCGTTGATCATGGCGTTGACCCCGCCGCAGTGGGCGTGGCCCATGACCACGATCCGCTTGACGCCCAGAACCTTGACCCCGAATTCCAGCGCCGCCGACACGCCGTGCAGCTTGCCGTCCGGCTCATAGGGCGGGACCAGGTTGGCGACGTTGCGCACGACGAACAGCTCGCCCGGCTTGGCGTCGAAGATCAGGGCCGGATCGGCGCGGCTGTCGGAACAGGCCACGATCAGGGTGTGCGGCTTCTGGCCCTTTGTCGCCAGGGTCTCGTATTCGGCGCGGGCCGTCGGCCAGTGCTCGGCGCGGAAGCGGCGATAGCCGGCGGTCAGTTCGTCTTCGATGTCGCTCATGGTCGGTGTCTTAGCTCCGGCTCAGCTTTTACGGAAGAAGGCGTGGATGCGTTCGGCGAGGGGTTGGTTGATGCCGTCGACCTTGACCAGATCGGCCAATGAGGCGCGGCTGACGCCCTTGGCCGAGCCGAAGGCGTGCAGCAGGGCCTTCTTGCGGCCGGGGCCGACGCCTTCGATCTCGTCCAGCGGATTCTTCTTGATGTCCATCGAGCGGCGCTTGGTGTGGGCGCCGTTGGCGAAGCGGTGGGCCTCGTCGCGCAGCCGCTGCAGGTAGTAGAGGGCCGGCGACTTCAACGGCAGCATGAAGGGCGCCTTGCCGGGCATGAAGAACTTCTCCATGCCCGCGTCGCGATCGGGCCCCTTGGCCACGCCGACGACGGCGATGTCGTCCAGCCCGCCCAGGTCGGCCATAACCGCCAGCACCTCGGCCAGCTGTCCCGCGCCGCCGTCGATCAGCAGCAGGTCGGGGCGGACGACGTCTTCGCCCTCTTCCTCGTCCTTGACCAGGCGCGAGAAGCGACGACGCATCACCTCACGCATCATGCCGTAGTCGTCGCCGGGCGTCAGATCCTCGCCCCGGATGTTGAACTTGCGATACTGCGACTTCTGGAAGCCTTCGGGGCCGGCGACGACCATGCCGCCCACCGCGTTCGTCCCTTGAATGTGGGCGTTGTCGTAAATCTCGATCCTTTCAGGTCGGCTCTCCAGTCCGAAGGCCTCGCACACCTCATCCAGGATCTTGCCCTGCGCGGAGCTTTCGGCCAGGCGGCGGCCCAGGGCCTCGCGCGCATTCGTCAGGGCGTGGCCGACCAGCGCCAGCTTCTCGCCGCGCATCGGACGGACGATCTCGACCTTGCGGGCCGCCTTCATCGAGAAGGCCTCTTCCAGCAGTTCCAACTCGTGCGGGCGCACGTTGGACAGGACCAGGCGCGGGATCGGCTTGTCCTCGTAGAACTGACCCAGAAAGGCCGCCAGAATCTCAGGATCGGTGTCTGTCTTGTCCACGCGCGGGAAATAGGCGCGGCCGCCCCAGTTCTGGCCGGCGCGATAGAAGAAGACCTGGACGCAGGCCTGGCCGCCGTCGGAATGCAGGGCGAAGACGTCGCCTTCGGCCACGCTATCGGCGCTGACCGAGTTCTCCATGGCAATGGCCGACAGGGCGCGGATGCGGTCGCGCACGCGGGCGGCCTGTTCGAAGTCCATCTCGTCCGACGCCGCCTGCATCTCCTTGGACAGGCGGCTGATGACGGCGCGGGACTTGCCGCGCAGAAACTGCTCGGCCTCGGTGACCAGTTCGCCGTAGTCGTCCAGGCTGATCAGGCCGGTGCACGGCGCCGAGCAGCGCTTGATCTGATGCAACATGCAGGGACGGGTGCGGGTCTCATAGACGCTGTCGGAACAGGACCGCAGCAGGAAGGCCTTCTGCAGGGTGTTCAGCGTGCGGTTGACCGCCCAGGTCGAGGCGAAGGGGCCGAAATAGTCGCCGGGCGTGGTGTGGGCCCCGCGATGCTTCCTGACCTGGGGCGCGCGGTGGTCGCGGCGGATCATCAGCTCGGCGAAGGACTTGTCGTCGCGCAGCACCACGTTGAAGCGGGGCTTCAGCTTCTTGATGAAGTTGGATTCCAGCAGCAGGGCTTCGGTCTCGGTGGCGGTGACCACCAGCTCCATCGACCGGGTCTGCGACACCATCAGGCCGATGCGCTGGGTGTGGAAACGCCCTTGCGCATACTGGATGATGCGCTTCTTCAGCGACTTGGCCTTGCCGACATAGAGGCACGAGCCGTCCTCGCCGTACATGCGATAGACGCCCGGCTTGTCCGGCGCCCGGCGCGCCTCGTCGGCGATCAGGGCGGCGGCTTTCAGTTGGGAATCAGGCGTCTCCTCGGTCATCGCGCCCGATATAGGGTCAAGAGCGCCGGACCAGAAGGACGCCGGCCAGAACAAGCCCCACCCCGGCGACGCGGCCGATGTTCAACGGCTGGCGCGGAACGCCCAGCGCCCCGAAATGATCCAGCGCCAGGCTGAGCAGCAACTGGCCGCCGACCATCAAGGTGATGGTCATGGCCACCCCCAGGCGCGGCACGCCCCAGGCGGCGGCGACCACGAAACAGGCGCCGTAGGCCCCGCCCAGCCAGGCGTACCAGGGCAGGGCGCGCGTCGCGGCCATGTCCGGCCGGGTGTGCAGGATGGCCGCCAATATCCCCAAGACCGTCGTGCCGACCGCGAAGGAGATGAAGGCGGCGTTGACCGGCGAGGCCACGGCGGTCGCCAGCCTGGCGTTGGTCGGGGCCTGAAGCGCGGTGGCGCCGCCGGCCAGGATGACGACGAGGATGGCGAGCAGGGACGGGTTCATGGCCCCTGGCTAGCACGGCGCTCGCCGATTGCTACCCCCGGATGAAGCGGGCGGCGCGTTCCCCTTCCGGATCGCCGGCGACGCCGAAGTCGCGCTTGATGGTCATGTGGCTGTCGTCCGGGGCGGCAACGACCTCTGCGCGGCCGCCGACCCGGATCAGGGCCTCAGCAAGGCCGTGACTCTGTGCAGTCGAATCCTGCCGGCGGGCAACGTGGAAGATGAGGAAGGGCGGATAGGCCACGCCGGGGCGGATAAGCAGAGTAGGCGACAAGGCGGCGGCCTGATCGCCGAACGCCTGATCGTAGGTCCGGCCCAGCCACTGGTCGACCGGGCCGGTCCCTCGCGGCGCCGTGGCGTCATAGCCGGCCCCGTCCAGCAGGATCACGCCCGCCAGATCCGAGGGCTTCGCCCCAACTGCGCCGAGGTATTCGGGATCGATTCCGACCAGCGCGGCCAGATGGGCCCCGGCCGAATGGCCCAGCAGATAGACCGGCCGTCCGGGCAGGCGGCGCTTCAGATCGGCGACAGCGGCGGCGACACCCAGGGCCGACTCGCGCGCGCTGACGGCGGGAGCGAGCCGATAGCTGGTCGAGGCCAGAGTAAAGCCGTGGCGCTGAGCATAGGCAGGCAGGGCGGCGACATTGGTCCGTTCGCCCCGCGACCAGCCGCCGCCGTGGACGAACATCAGGATCGGTCCCGTCCCTCTCTCTGCATAGAGGTCGTAGGCCTGAAGCGAGTCGGGACCGAAGGTGAAGGTGTGGGCGGGCGCGACAGCCGGGCCGGTGGGCGCCGTGCGACGCTGTCGACGATCGCTGCGGGTTTGAGCGAGGGCGTGGGCGGGGAGGGTGGCGCTGACGGTCAGGCCGATAAGGGCCAGGCGACGCGAGAGAGGCATGGTGCGATCCTTTAGCAGGCTTGACCATTCTGAAACGCAGCGAGGGGTGGTTCCCGTCTCACCAGTCGGGATCGACCGGGGCGCCGTCGAAGATTTCGGCCAGGCGCGCGCGACAGCCCCGGTTCACGTCGTCCGGCAGGGCGGAGGGCGAGAACCAGCCGATCTCGGCGATCTCGCCGTGGCCGGTGCGCCGGCCCACATCGAAGGCGTCGATGCGGAAGACGGCGACGTGATCGCCGGGAAAGAACCGCTCGTTGGAATGGATCGAAATCAGGCGAGGCGCCCCGCGCGCGACCAGCCCTGCCTCTTCACGCAGTTCGCGCACCACGGCGGCGTGGGTCGTCTCGCCCCGGTCCACCCCGCCGCCCGGCAGCCACCAGCCCTTGAGATAGGTGTGCCGCACCATCAGCACCCGCCCCTGCGCATCCACCGCCACCGCCCGCACGCCCAGCGTTTTGCCCCGCGTCAGCCGCGACCAGGCGAAGAACAGTGGGCGGGTGAACGGTTCGACGTGGATGCGCCAGGTCATGGGTGTGTCAGTTGGAGCCGGAGTGTGTCACCGGGCCGTTCGTCCAGATCATAGGCCAGGGGAGCAGCGTTTTGGTGCTTCGGGGCACCTCGGTTGGCTTGGGGTAGCTTACTTAAGCTTCTCTAGGACCTCACGCGGCAAAGGAACCCATTCGCGCTCGGGGTAGCGGGGGTAGTCCTTGTCGCCCCACCGTTCATTGCCTGGCACGGCTGGTAGGTGACGCCATGCCACGGGTTCGGCTCTCGCCTCGTCTGGCACCAGTCGGTAAAATTGCCCCAATGAGCGGATGGCTTTGGCGTCCTGCTGCGTCACGACGAGGCTGAGTAAACTGAATACCAATTCTGCGGCTATTGAGCAGACTGATAATTCGGGCGTCTGGCCATTGTGAGCCGCTTTATTTCTCGCTTTCCGAACCTGATTGATCTGGCCATAGAGAATTTCGTCGAACATACCCAACTGGAAGAAGACCTCGGCTTTATGGGCGGCGGTCCAGTCCCGACCGTTGATGAACACCTTACGCCCTGCAACCCCGGCACCTTTTGTTGCGACATGCCGGTCCCATAAGCCGCCCAACAGTGCCTCGCAGGCGGTCCAGAGGAAGATCAAGGATGAGGTCCCGCGCCGGTTCTTAAGCGCCGTTAGACCATCGAGAACAATGGTCGAATTGAGCCACGGCGCATGCTTGGCGATGGACCTGCCCTTAGCTAAGGCGGCATTGATCTCAGCGGCGGTGAAGCTCCTAGGCTGAAAGAGCGCGATTGAGTCGTACGTACTCACATCGCCCGCAATTAGCCCCTGTAGGCGAGAGAGGTTTACGCCGCAGGCTTCCGTGAGTCCCCCCGAGGCCAAGAAGTAGCCGGTATTGTAGGTGTAGCCTTGACCGACATCTTCAGGCGCGGCCGAGTCAAAACGGACGCCGCCCAACAAGAGTTCAAAGTGCACCTTGTTGACGAGATCAATTGCGCGCTGCGGAGTGATGCCCCTAATTGGCGGGAAGATCCAAGCGGCCGTGTAGCTGAAAAGTGCCGGAAGTGATCCCAGACCAACGTCCACTTCCATGGTTGTCCGGCAAAGCCGAACACGGTCATAGTTGTGGCTATTGATTTGCTCGAGGCTGGTGTCGAGTTTGTCATCCTCATTCAGGATAATGGTCGTGAAAGGCCCCGTGGCGACGATCAAGCACGGCAAGCATTTTGACGGATCGTCTTTCAAGGTCTCATTCCTTTGCCTAGATGAACGTTTGGCAGCTTTGGGCAGCAGATCAACGCCCTTTGAATTGGGCATCTGCAATGCTCAAAACCATCCCCGCTTGAACCCCATCCCATCCCGCTCTAAGCCAAGACGGACAACAGGAGCATTCCATGCTGGCTCTCGGCATCATCTTCGGCTTCATCGCCGTTCTGGCGGCGTTCAACGTGTTCGAGTTCGGTCGGGTTGACTGAGGCGGCTGCTCGCTCTGAGAGGGGCGTCGCCCTGGTCACGGGCGCGGCGCGGCGGATCGGGCGGGCCATCTGTCTGAAGCTGGCCCAGGCCGGGTTCGACGTGGCGATCCATCATCATGCGTCGGGCGACGACGCCCGGACCCTGGCCGACGAGATCGCCGGCTTGGGGCGGCGCGCGTGCCTGTTGCAGGCGGACCTGACGGACGAGGCCAGGGTGCGGGCGCTGATCCCGGCGGCGGTCGAGGCGCTGGGGCCGGTCAGCGTGCTGGTCAACAACGCCTCGGTGTTCGAGGACGACCGGATCGGGGCGCTGACGCGCGACAGCTGGGACCTGCATCTCGGCACCAATCTGAGGGCGCCGATCGTGCTGGCCGAGGCGTTCGCGGCACAAGCCGTCGAGGGGGCCATCGTCAATCTGCTGGACCAGAAGGTGCTGAAGCCGGATCCGCGCTTCTTCTCCTACAGCCTGTCGCGGAACGGCCTGTGGTGGGCGACGCAGACCCTGGCCCAGGCGCTGGCGCCCGGCATCCGGGTCAATGGGGTGGGGCCGGGGCCGACCCTGCCGTCCATCCACCAGACGACCGAAGAATTCGCCGCCGAGGCGCGCGCCACCCTGCTGGAAACACCCGGCAGCCCCGAGGCGGTGGCCGAGGCGGTGCTGTGGCTGATTGACGCCCGGATGGTCACGGGCCAGATGATCGCCGTCGACGGGGGCCAGCACCTGGCCTGGCGCACCCCCGACATCCAGGAGTAGCGCGTGGTTTCCTCTCCTCTGGCGACGCCGGTTCCGGCGGACGATCCGCTGCGATTCGAGCGGCTGAGCGTGTTCGTGCGCGGGCTGGAGGTCGAGGCCGGGATCGGGGTCTATGATCACGAGCAGGGGCGGCTGCAGCGGCTGGTGATCGATGTGACGCTGGAGCTGGCGCCGCGCCCCATCGAGCGGCTGGGCGACACCATGAACTATGAGACCGTGGCGGACGCCGCGCGCGCCATCGCCGCAGAGGGGCATGTGGGGCTGGTTGAGACCTTCGCCGAACGGCTGGCGCGGGCGTGCCTGGAGGACGGCCGCGTGCAGCGCGCCACGGTGCGGATTGAAAAGCCGGGCGCCCTAGTGGCGGTGGCGGCGCCAGGCTGCGAGATCGTGCTGGGGCGGTAAGGGCGGTTGCTTCGCGCCGCGCCGACCGCCATTGTCGTCGGCAGATTCCAGCCGGGCGTCCGGCGTGACAGAAGCGTTGTTCATGGCCGAACCCGGCGATCCGAAAGACCCAGCAGCGCCCCGCGATCACGACCACGATCATGACGCCGAGGTCGGCTTCGTCTCGCCTGCGTCGCTGGCGGGCCGTGCGCGTGAGCGCCAGCCGGAGCCGTTTACCACCGAGGAGCGCGAACCAGACCTGTTCGACCCGCCCGAGCCGGGGCCTTTCGACCGGTCTGGCCCGACGACCCGGCCGACGGCGCCGTTTCCGCCCCGGTGCGAGCCGACGCCTGTCGAGGCAGAACCGGCGCCGGCCGTGCGCGCGGTGCGCCAGCGTCTGACGGCCGAGGCCGCGCCGCGCCGCGAAGGACCGGTCGTGCCGATGCGGCTGTATGCGATCTATGTGCTGATCCTGTTGGCGGTGCCGACGCTGGGCGTGTCGTGCCTGGTGGCCCTGCTGGCGGTGATGCGGCGCGACGGGGCGACGGATCCGCTGGAGCACAGCCATGCCGTCTATCAGCAGCGCACCATCGTGGGCGCAGTCGGGGCGGCGGTCGTCGGTGCCCTTCTGATCGTGGTCAACATCGGCGTGCTGGTGCTGTTCGCCCTGGCGATCTGGGTCCTGGCGCGCGGTGCGTTCGGGGTGCTGAAACTGAAGAGCGGACAGGCCGTTCCTCACCCCCGCAGCCTGTTGTTCTGAAGGATCGACGATGACGAACGAACCCAATTTCATCGCCGGGCAGCCGTCCGAGGGCAAGGTCGGGGCGCTGATCGCCTGGGCCCTGTTCATCCTGTCGATCCCCAGCGCCAATGTGCTGGTTCTGATCGGGCTGGTGGTGTCCTATGTGACGCGCGGGACGGCGACGGGCGTGGCGCGCCAGCATATCGAGGCGCAGATCCGGCTGTTCTGGTCGGTCTTCTGGTGGACCATCGCGGCCTGGGTCGGGATCTTCGTCAGCGCCTTGGCGTCATTCGTGTTGATCGGCATTCCGTTCCTGTTGCTGTTCCTGCTGGTCTGGTTCCTGCTGAGCGTCTGGTTCACGATCAAGAGCGTGATCGGCCTGCTGAACCTGCTGAACGACAAGCCGATCTAAGGGCCGATCTGACGCTAAGGGAACGTCCCCGCGGCCCTGGCGGTTGATCCGTCAAAGGAGAACCCGATGGGACAGTTCAAGGACGTCGAAGGCGACAACCGGTTCGAACAGGCGTTCGACGACGACAAGGGCGCGGGCCTGGTCTGGGCCGACTATGCCGTGAAGGGCGATGCCCGGATCATCCTGCATGTCGAGGCCGAGCCGTCGCTGCGCGGATCAGGCGCGGCGGGGCGGTTCATGCAGTCGCTGGCCGATCATGCGCGCCAGACGGGGCTGAAGCTGTTTCCACGCTGCAGCTACGCCGTCGCCTGGCACAAGCGGCACCCAGATTACGACGACGTGCTAGCCTAGGCGATGCCGCCGCCCTGCGACCGCAGGGCGGCGGTTTCGGTTCAGCCGCCGGCGTAGCCGCCGATGATCGGCAGGATCTCGCCGGTGATGAAGCTGGACATCTGGGGCGAGGCCAGAAAGACGTAGGCGGGCGCGATCTCTTCGGGCTGGGCCGGGCGTTTCATCACCGTGTCAGCGCCGAACTTTGAGGTCGCCTCGGCATCCTTGTCGGCGGGGTTCAGCGGGGTCCAGACCGGGCCGGGGGCGACGACGTTCACGCGGATGCCGCGCGGCGCCAGATGCGTGCCCAGCGAACGGGCAAAGGCGTGGATGCCGCCCTTGGTGAGAGAATAGTCGAGCAGATCCTTGTTGCCCATCAGACCGGTGACCGAGCCGGTCATGACGATGGCGCCGCCGGCCTTCATGTGCGGGACCGCCGCCTTGGTCATATTGAAATAGCCGTAGAGATTGGTCTTCAGCGTGCGGTCGAAATGCTCGTAGGTCAGGTCCTCGAAGGCGCTGACGTGTTCCTGGAAGGCGGCGTTGGGGACGAGGACATCCAGGCGGCCGAAGGCGTCCAGCGTCGCCTTGACCGCCATCTCGGCGAAGGCGGGGTCGGAGACGTCGCCCTTCAGCACCACGGCGCGGCGACCCTCGGCCTCGACGGCGGCCTTGGTGGTCTCGGCGTCGGCGTCCTCGTCCAGGTGGCAGATGACGACGTCGCAGCCTTCGCGCGCGAACAGGACGGCGACCGAGCGGCCGATGCCGGAATCCGCGCCGGTGATCAGGGCGGCGAATCCGTCCAGCTTGCCCGAGCCCTTCCAGAAGGGGGCGTCGTACATCGGCGCGGGATCGAGCGCGGCCTCGTCGCCGGGCTTGGTCTGGTGCTGTTTCGGGAAGGGCGGTTCGGGGTAGGGGCGGGCGCCGGCCTGCATCGCGCCGGACGGCTTGTCATCGCCGGACGCCTTGTCCTTTGCGTCGATGTCGCGCTGGATGGCGCGTTCCTGATCGGCGATGTCTTCGGCGCGCGCGTGGGTCCGGTCGTCCATGGGGTCGTCTCCTGAAGATGGGGTCCTCAGGAAAGCGGACGGGCGGGCGGGTCGTTCCGACGGCCCAGCTTCGGTTTTTTCAGCCGACGCGGTGGACGATGGTCTTGATGGTCTCGGCCTTGGTCGGCAGATCGGCGGCGAGACGCGAGGCGATCTCGCGGGCGCCGACCGGATAGGCGTCGCCGCCGTCGGCGATGGCCTTGGCCTTGGCGGCGGCTTCGAGCAGCAGACGCTCCAGACCTTCGATTTCTTCCAACGCCAGGGCGTGGGCTTCCAGCTGAAGGCGTTTGACGCGGTCGGCGGTGGTTTCGGGCGCTTTCATCAGGTCGTAGATCTCGGCCTCGGCCGCGACGAGCCGCAGGTCAGGCTTGGCGTCGGAACCGGTGGATTTGGCCATGGAATCACGTCTCCCGCAAACGACAGGACCCTAGGGTGAGGCCGATCGAGATTGCCGTCGAGCGTTGCTGTAACGGTTGTGGCGACACTGTGGCCGCCACGCATCGGTCGATTACCGCTCGGGCGCGCGCGCCGGGACCATCGCAGGCGCGGCGACGGGGGCCAGGACGCCGCCGGCGACCGCACGCAGCGGCGAGCGCGGCGTGTGCAGGACGGCCGGCGAGACGCTGACACCGTCCTGAACCGGGGTGACCAGATAGCCCTTGGCGGCCAGCTTGTCGCCCGAGCGGACGCGCGAGGTCCAGACGGTGATCGGCGCGGCCAGCAGCAGCGGCAGGACGATGGGGGCGAACCAGGTGGCCAGGTCGGGACGAACCGCCAGCGGAATCAGGAAGCCGATGCCGGCGATCATCTGCCAGCGCATGGCGCGGAAAGCGTCCGACCAGGCCAGGCCGTCGGCCTCGCGCTGCTGGGTCGACCAGCCGGTGTCGTGGCCCGAGACGATCTGGATGAAGGCCTTGGTGTTGGCGACCATCAGGATGGGGGCCAGGATGGCCGACAGGGCGATCTCGGCCGCCATGCCCTTGGCGATGGCTCGGCGGCCGCCGAAGGCGCGCAACTCGGCCGGACGGCTGAGGACCAGGGCGGCGCCCATGAACTTGGGCCCGATCAGCAGCACGCCGGACAGGAAGGAGGCCAGCATGAAGGGCGTGAACTGGGGGTTCAGGATGTAGAAGAAGCTGGTCCAGTCGACTGGATAGAACATCTGGATGAACAGGCCGACCATCAGCGACGCCAGCCACAGGGGCGACGACAGATAGGCCATGCAGCCCATCAGCAGCTGCAGGCGGCTCATCGGCGACAGGCCCTTGGCCGTGATCAGGCCCAGGTGCTGAAGGTTGCCCTGGAACCAGCGGTGGTCGCGGCGGATGAAGTCGGTGATCGACGGCGGGGTCTCTTCCCACGAACCGTCCAGCGAGGCGGTGACGTGGACGGCCCAGCCGGCGCGGCGCATCAGGGCGGCCTCGACGACGTCATGGCTCATGATGTGACCGCCGAAGGGCTTACGGCCCTTCAGGTGCGGCAGGCCGCAGCAGGCGGCGAAGGCGCGCGTGCGGATGATGGCGTTGTGGCCCCAGTAGCTGGATTCCGAACCGGTCCAGTAGGCCAGGCCGGCAGCGGCGACGCGGCCGTACAGGCGCACCGAATACTGCGACACGCGCGCGAAGATGGTGCGGGCCTTGATGATGACCGGGGCGGTCTGGATCAGGCCGACGCCGGGGTTGCGCTCCATGGCGTCGACCATGCGCAGCAGGGTCTCGCCGGCCATGGTGCTGTCGGCGTCTAGGACGATCATGTTCTCATAGGCGCCGCCGAAACGACGGACCCATTCGGCCAGGTTGCCGGCCTTGCGCTCGGCGTTGTCGGTGCGGCGACGGTAGAAGGCCTTGGAGTTGGCGGCCATGCGGAACGACTGGAACACCGAACGCTCTGCGGCGGCGGCGTCTTCCTTGGTCGAATCGCTGAGCACGAAGATGTCGAAGGCCGACGAGGCGCCCAGACGCGCCAGGCAGGAATCGATCTGGGACAGGCGCGCGAGGGACGAACGGGCGTCCTCGTTGTACAGCGGCATCAGCAGGGCGGTGCGGGTGCGCGGCATCGGCGGATGCGGCGAGAAGGCGAGGTCCGCCTGATCCTTGCCGCGCAGCATGACGAACAGGCCCATCAGGCCGCTGACGAACCAGCAGGAGATGGCGGTGATCAGGACCATAAACAGGCTGAAGGCCAGGATCTCGGTGCCGTCCCAACCCTTGCGGGCATAGAGGTAGAAGGGCGTGATGGCCGACAGGCCGGTCAGGACGATGGTGCCGGCCAGCAGGGCCAGGCGGCGCGTCGCAACCGTGCGCGGCGAGGTCGCGGGCGTCACGTCGGCGACGGCGTCGGGCGCGGACAGGGACTGAACCGGCATGGCCAGCGGCGCCTCGTCGGGCAGCCACGACCAGCTGGGCGTTTGCGCGCCGTGGATCGTCGTCTCGATTTCAGCCTGTTCGACAGGCCGGATCGCCAGCTTGTTCATGCCGCTCTGGACGCCCCCGAGTGAACCGGATGTCGTCCCGAGGGCTGGGGACGACGCGGAGTGCTGCACTGCAACACGACCTGCATAATCGATCACATTCGCGCGACTTTCAATCACGCAATGTTGATGAAACCAAAAAAATGTGGGGGTGAAGTCAGGCCGGAACGTCGAACGGGGCGCAAGCCGGGCGGCCGTGCGGCGACTCCGTGGCGACCGACAGCAGTTTACGATCCAGCACCCAGGCTGCAACCCCCACCCAGCAGACCAGGACGATGGCGTAGAGACGCTCCCACCAGCCGACGTTGGCGTCGTTGACCGTGCCGGGGAAGACGAGGTGCTTGGTCAGGACCGTCAGGATCGCCATGACGACGAAGGTGACGGCGAGGAAGAGCTTCAGGCGCGGCAGGTCGCGGCGTTTGGCCAACCCCCATAGCAGCAGCATCGGCGCCAGCTGGATGCCCAGGGCCAGGTTGATGACCATGTGGCGCGGATCGGGCCAGGGCCACAGGGTCGAGGCCGACATGCCGCCGCCGGCCAGGATGAAGACGATGGCGATGACCCAAGCTGCGACCCGCGCGCCGGTCAGGGCGTAGATGGCCAGACCAAAGCCGATTCCCGCCAGCCCGGCCATGACGCCGGCGACGAAGACCCCGCCGTTGAAGATGATCGGCGCCTTGGCCGTCGCCCCGCCCAGTTCGCTGAGATACTGGGTCGCATTGTTGAAGCCGGGATAGGCCAGGATAGCCACGGCGACCACCGTCAGGGCCAGAAGCGGCGCGGCGACGCCGACGCCCAGCAGACGACGACGGCGGTGATAGCGAACCTGCGGCCTCAGCAGGGCCTGAAGGTCCAGCGGCCAAGGCCTGCCGTCTAAGGGCTTCAGCCCCCACAAGGGGCGAATGGCCGGGATGCGCCGCACGACCTCATAGATCGCCAAACTGCCGACGAAGGTGACGGCGATCAGGGACAGCAGTTCGATCGGCGCCGGCAGGTTCGCCGGGCGGATGATCCAGACGGCCGCGACCAGCACCGTCTGGTGCGCCAGATAGAGGGGAAAGGTCGCCTGCGTCAGATAGTTGAGCGCAGGGCCGCCCCGGTCGCGCAGATGGCGATAGCCGAAGCCCAGGATGGCGACGATCACCGCCCATTGGTCGATGCCGTAAACGGCGGCCTTGGGCACGCCCCAGAAGGCCCGCGCGCCGGGATGCCAGACCTGGACCATCATGATCGGCAGAGCGACGGCCGCCAGGGCCAGGGCGATCCAGCGATACCGCTCCATCGTGCGCCACAGGCTCTCGCGCCCCACGATGCTGAAGCCGAACAGGAAGGCGACCAGCGACAGGGCGTGATTGTACCAGTCGTTGTGCAGGGTATTGGTCAGGCCGAACCAGGGAAAAAGCAGCCACCGGATGGCGAAGAGATAGAGGATCGGCAGGATCAGCAGACGCGGGCCTGTCAGCGCCTTCTCCAGCCCGTTGCCCAAGCGCTCGATCAGGCCGGGCTGACGCCACAGGACGACGGCGATCAGGCTGTAGACGGCGATATAGACGATGAACCACAGATGGTTGACCGGTACGCCGTCGGCGAGACCGCTCCAACTGAACTCATGGCCCAGCCAGGCGACGAAGCCGGCGACGCCGCCGGGCCAGCCGCCCTTGTCCATCGATTCGATCCAGGACTGGATCGGCACCAGAACCAGGGCGCCGAAGATCAGCGGCGGGACCAGCCGCTCGAACCGGGCGCGAGCGACCTCGCGCGGGGTGCGCCGGAACGTCATGAACCGCAGGGCGGCGCCGGACACCAGAAACAGCAGGGTCAGCCGCCAGGGATTGGTGACCAGGATCGCCTCGCGCATCCACTCGAAGGTGTGGGCGCTGTGGATGTGCCAGTCATAAACCCCGTAAACCAGGCCGACATGATACAGGATCAACAGGCCGAAGGCGCCGACCCGGATCCAGTCGAGATCGTAACGGCGCTGGGTCGGGGAAGCGGGCGGGTTCACGGCCGCGTCTATGATCCGCGTCTGCGCATCAGGCAAGACGCCGGATGGACGCGGGGCGCCGCCAGCCCCGCATCCGGTTGAACGGACTAGACCATCTCCGTCAGGCCCAAGGCCTTCAGCGTCGCTGTGATCGAGGCGTCCTGTTCAGCGCGGTACAGGGCCATCTCGTCTTGGACCGAGCGGCCCAACGCCTGTTCGAAATCGGCCTTGGCGGGATCGACGGCATAGGCGGTTTCGCGGGCCTCCGATCCCAGGTTGGACTGGAAGATGCCGGCGGCGCTGACAGGCAGGAAGTCTTCATAGGTGATGGGTTCGGCGACGACATGGCCCGAGGCGATCAAGGCGTCCAGATCGGCGGTCTCGGCGCGGGCGGCGAGCCCCTCAGACGTCGCGCGATAACGGAACCAGGCCAAGTCGGCGCGTCGTAGCGCGTCCCAGTCGTCGGGCAGGGCGGAGAAGTCCTTCTTCGCCAGGGCCTCGTCATACAGGGCGCGACCGGAGGGGGTCAGGGCGCAGCCGCGCTGTTCGATCTCGCCAAAGCGGGCGGTGTGGGCGCCCGCCGTGGGGCCGTCGGCGCCGGGGAAGGTGATGGCTTCTTGCAACGCCTTGAAGCTGGTCTGGCGCAGCAGGATCGGACAGGCGCGGGCGGGCGGACCCTCGATGGTTTCCTTCGGGCTGATGCCGCGTGCGGGCATGGCGGCCTGGGCCGCATCGATATCCAGCGTGCGCGGCGTCAGATGGTTGATGTGCGGCCCCTTGAAACTGACCACATCGGCGATCAGTCGGTGGGCGGCGACCAGCCGTTCGTAGGTCTCGGCGCTGACGGTCGCCTGGGCGTGCCAGCGGAAGGTCTCCAGCAGTTCGGACACGAAACGATCGGCCTGAGCCTCGTCCAGACCGCCGGCGGCCTCCGCCGTCTCGATCAGCTCACGCGCGCCGGGGGTGAAGATGTCGCGGCGGGCCAGGGTCTCGGCCGCTTCCGCGCGCAAGGCTTCGTCCTCGATCAACTCCAGCCGCAGCAGCGAGGTGAAGACCCGGAACGGATTGCGCGCCAGGGCCGCCGGATCGACGGGGCGGAAGGCGGTCGAATGCACCGGCACCCCGGCGGGGGCCAGGTTGTAATAGCTGACCGGCTCCATCCCCATGACCGCAAAGGCGCGCGCAATCGTGGCCAGTTCATCGGCCGTGCCGACACGGATGGCGCCGTGGCGTTCCTCCGACAGACGCGCCAGTTCGCCGGACGCCGCCAGCCGGTCCGCACCGCCCGCATCCGCCTTCAACGTCTGCGCATTGATGTCCGCCACCAGCGTCAGCAGGTCGCCGTATTGCGGCACTTCGGCCCGGTACATGGCGGACAGGGCGGCCGAAAACCGGCTGCGGATCTCGTCAGGATGGACGAAGGCGGACATGAGCGCTCCCATTTTTCGCCGATCCATAGGCCGACTGGCCGCCGGTTGAAACCCGGCGGCCGTCGCATGGGTCAGGCGTCGATGCCGACCCCGATGGGGCAGACCACGCCGGTCCCGCCGATGCCGCAGTATCCAGCCGGGTTCTTGGCCAGATAGCCTTGGTGATAACCCTCGGCGTAGAAATAGTCGCCCGCCGGCTCGATCTCGGTGGTGATCGTCCCGCGCCCGGCCTGGGTCAGGGCGGCCTGATAGGCGTCGCGAGAGGCTTCGGCCTCGGCCTGCTGCTCGGCGTTCAGCGTGTAGATGGCCGAGCGATAGGTGGTGCCGATGTCGTTGCCTTGGCGCATGCCTTGGGTCGGGTCGTGGTTCTCCCAGAAGGTCTTCAGCAGTTCGGCATAGGTGATGACGCTCGGGTCGAACACGACCTTGACCACCTCGGTATGACCCGTCCGGCCGGTGCAGGTCTCTTCATAGGTCGGGTTGGGCGTAATCCCGCCGGAATAGCCGGCCGAGGTCACCCAGACGCCCGGCAACTGCCAGAAGATGCGCTCCACGCCCCAGAAACAGCCCATGCCGAAGATGGCGGTCTGGAAACCGTTGGGATAGGGCCCCTTCAGCGGGTTGCCGCTGACATAGTGGTTCACATCGGTGTCCAGCGGCTCGGCGCGGCCGGGCAGGGCCGTCTCGGGCTTGGGCATTTCGGCAGTCTTCTTGAACAGCATTTGCGGCTCCCTCATCGGAAAATGACGTTGAAGTCCATATGGGGATGCGAGAGGCGCTTGCCGAGGGGGCGAGGGTGTTCTATCAGGCCCGCCTCCCGCCGGATCGACCTCCGGCGGCGCGCAAGACGCAGCGTGAAACGGACAGGTGGCGGAGTGGTCGATCGCGCACGCTTGGAAAGCGTGTGTAGGTGAAAGCCTACCGAGGGTTCGAATCCCTCTCTGTCCGCCACCTGCTTAATATTTCCGAGCATAATCAGTCTTATAACTCCTGATATGTCTAACGCGCATGGGTGTTGTTAGACAAAACTGTTCTTGTTTCGTTGGCTCAGCCGATCCGCTTCATGGCGGAATCGGCGAGATTGCGTCGACCGGCCTCGCGCGTGTAGCGCTCGACTTCCTTGAGGGTTTGGTGGCCAGTGATCGCCATGATTTCATGGGCTGAGCATCCGGCTTCAGCCAAACGGCGGGCCGCTGCTTTGCGTAGGCCGTGGGCCGAGCAGTGCGGCAGCCCGGCGCGTTCCGCCGCCTTGCTCACCCAGTTTCCGAAACCCTTTTCCGTGAATGGCTTGCCGTACTGAGTCGTCAGCAGCGCCAAGTGCTCGACTTTGTGCGCCGCCAGCGAGTTTTGAAGCCGCGGATGCAGTGGGATATCGACCAGTTGGCCTGTCTTTTCCTGCCGCACCAAAACACGTCCGTCACGGACTTGATGGACGGTCATCTGACGCACGTCACCTGAGCGTTGGGCGGTGTAAAGCAGCAGGTCGAAACCCAGCCTCTCCTTTGTCCCAACGGGCCATTTGGCCTCGAAACCATCGACCTCGGCTTCGGTCCAGGTATGGAAGCCCTCGCTCCGGTACCGCAGCATCCGCACGCCGATCGTTGGGTCGGTGCGCACCAAACCCCTGTCGACAGCAAAGCGCATTACCGCCCGCAGCACCTTCAGCATATTGTTCGCTGCGGCCGGGGTCGCCGCCATGGCGTCCATCTGCGCGCGAATGTGACGCGGCTCTAGGAGCGCGACCGGATTGGCGCCGTACTTGTCGCGATACCGGTCGAAGATGCCCTTGTAAGTGCGCTGGGTGTTGGGCCGGAGCCCGTTGAAATCGGCCGACGCATAATAGGCGACACCGAGAGCATGGATGGAACCCGGCACGCTACGGCTCTCCGCAACTGGCCTGGGCTGGGCCGTGGAAGCGGCAGTGTACCAAGTCCACCAAGCTTCCGATCCGAACGGCTCAGTAGTCTGTGACTCGGGGCAGCCGACACGCCGAAAGCGCCATCGAGGTTTGCCTCGTGCATCGCGATAGAGGCTGACGTTCTTCGGCTTTTTCTTCACGCCGCCGCGTCCCAAGGATTCACGTCGCGATCGGGTCCATCGTCCGGAAGAGCCCAGAATGCGGTGTCCAAGGCGTGTCGGTCCCAGACTTTTCGAGTGTCGATCCGTTTGGGAGCTGGCATTCGGCCGTCGAGCACGAGTTGATCGAACTTCGAGACGCTGATGCCGATATATAGGCTCGCTTGCTCTCGGTTTAGGCCGCGTGGCTCCAAAATGGTCGATGGCGTCTGCGTGCGTCTGCCGGTCACTTTGAGAACTCCGACTTGAAGCCTGCGTCTCGGAGCGCCTCTTTTGCAAGTTCATCCCCATTGCGAGCGGCGTCTCGAGCCAACGCTATGGCTTCGGCTGACGGTCCGCGGGCAACAAGCCACAGTTTTTTTCCAGCCCGCTCCGCAACCTTGAGGCCGACTGCTTTCAAATCGATAATAGCAACGCCGGACCTACCATCCTCAGCCGCAAGCATTTCTCTTAGGTCGTCGAAATCAGCAAAGAGCTCAAGTGAAGCGCAGTCTTGCCAAGGCGTTGTCGTCGCGGCGAATCGGAACTGGGCGCTAGGCATTAATGATCTGACGGGATGGTCCTCGGAGTTCGTCCCAACCTTGTGCCCAACTGCACCTGGATACACTGCGGCCCAGGATTGTGCTTGTAGTGCGGCGTTGCGAAGGTCCACGTCTGGGCTTGTATGCGGGAGGCCGAGGTGTCTCATCGCATCTCGTAGCGCGACGTGGATGAGGTCTTCAGGGGTGAAGCGGGTCCAACCCTCGTTTTTGGCCAACAATCCTCGTGTTCTCCAGTCCCGCTGCACCGGGGGATTAACATCAGTGATCTTCCAGGCTTCTGACGCCGTGAAGAGCGTTTCCTGCAGATGTGAGGGGGGGAAGTAGCCGGTCATGTGCTGAGCCTAGCACCAAACGGGAGGGGGTCAAGAAAACAAAATTACGTTTTCATTCCATCGCGCGAGCGATTATGCGTATCTGGCCAACTCGCTCTTTCCAAGGACACATTCATGCCGATGGGGCCAAAACCATCTAGGAAGCTGCACAAGCACCGCGTGAACCTCCGGCTCTCGGCCGAGAGTGCGGACTTCCTTCGCGGCTATTCCGCAAAATCCCACTGTACCATCAGCGAGCTCGCTGAGCTCATCATTCGGGAATATCGCGCGACGGAGGAAAACTACTTCACAAAGAGCGCGGCTTATTTTGGCTTCGTGAACGCGAGCTTGTCTCTGCTGATTGCGGCGAAACTGTTCGAGCCGGAACTGTCGCCGACAGGCCCGCTCACTGGAATCAAAGAGGACATCACCATCGCCGCAGAGAAAATGTTCGGCCCGCAACCCACGTCGCCGTTCGGCTGGTACTATACCGATAGCGATGAACGGCTCTGGAGCCTGTATCATGCTTTCGCCGCCCACCATTTGAAGCGCGGAGACCAAGTGGGCTCCTTCGACGTTCGTTGATCATGCGGTCCTACGTCGTCGCAGAGCGCCGAGCCACACGATGGCTGCATGCAGGATTGGTGGTGGTTTGGGGCATCGTAAGCTGGCGCGCCGGGGCGACGGCGATCGGCTTCAGCCTCCGCGCATTTGAGGCCGATCTTCAGTCGCTGCTGGACAGCTCCTCGCTCCACACCGTTCCGCTTCGCCATCCCTACGGAGGCGTGGTTGAGCTCACTGCGGAGGAGCTGAGACGCGCCTATTGGATCGCGCCTCATCTCGACTGGGCCAGTCTCTGCTTCGTCCAAGGCGCATGGCTGTCGGTCCTGATCTGGCTCGGGTCGCTCGCCTATTTGGGGCGACAAAGGTCAGAGACGGATCCTCAGTTTCGTGCCCGTATCGATCGCGCAGTCGGCCAGTTCGAAGCGGGTGTTGCGGGCGCCGTAAACGGGATGCTGAGGTTCGGGTCGGTCGCAGTCTTAGGGACGCGATCGAACGTACTGCGGCGTCAGGGTAGGGGCCAGCGCTACGCTCCATTGCCGCCGGAGGTCTTGGTCGCAGCGACTGATCCTTTAGAGCCGATTGTGGGTTTGCCGTGCCCTTCGCCGAGAGCGGAGGTCGCCCAAACCGACATGGCCGAGGCGCCCAATCATACCGTGCCGGGAAGTTCGGAGCATGACGGGGAGGGTATGCGTGCGGACCCGACGCCCCCGCTGGTGGGAACGGACTTGAAAGAGGTCTCGCCAAAGCCCGAGCTGGGCCACCTTCCGTCGTTTTTCACGCGCTTCTAACACCGTGATCAGCAGCGAAGTTGGCGCCAAGTTGGCGCTGGCCAATCACATGCTTTTCCAGAGGTATTCGGAATACGACAGAAACACGACGGTGTTGGCACCGCATTGGTGTCGGCTGCGCCCGAGTTTTGTCTCTTTAAAACAGATACTTAGATAGGCCGCAGGTGTGCGTAATGTGTGCATCATCCTCCACAGGATGATATTCCTAATGGCCCCCAACTGGGGTCAGGCATTTTTGTTGTCGGGATTCATGGCCTCGAACGCAGGCCTATCGCCCCCTAGGCTGTGTTTAATATGGCGCTCGAGATGGAAGATTTGGATGCGCAACAAGCTAGGAGAACGACGATGAGCGACGCTGAGCTGCAAGCCTTTCAGATGAACTTTTTGCAAATGGCTTTGGTGTTCTCGTTCACCATTGTGGCGGTCCTCGCCATCAAGACCGTAATCTCCAAAATTGTGCGAGCGCTGTGTGATCGAGAGGCCCGCGCCGGCGATCATGACGAGCCAAGCACGTCCTCTTGACCTAAGTCTCTCGCGTCGATCCGGCTGCGCTCGTTCAGGAGGCGCAGGGCTACCGCGACGAGGCGTGCACATACACCGGGACGGAGGAACGCGCGGCCGACACATCGACCGACACGCGGAGTCAGCTGCTATTCGGACTTGCTTTTACGCCGGCTCGTCCCGCCATTCATGCCTTCGATGAGTCCTCCGAAAATGGGTTGGACCAACCAGGCTATGAACACTGCGGTGACCCCACCGGCCATGAATACAAGAACATCCATCATCAGGCGTCTCCCAGCGAAGTCTGTGGCTCTCATATAAGGTAGCATGTCCTGTGACCGAAGCTGTGGGGCGGCACGGCGACCAGAGCACACGTCCGAATGCCTGCTTTTCAGTGCCGAACGCCCTTCGTCTCGACGGGGTTCAGCGGCAGCTCTGCCGCACTGATCGCGAGAGCCTGAAGCTTGGTACACGCAAGAAGGCCGCATTCCTGAGCAAAGGTCAGCGGCCCATGATTGGCGGGGTCGGTCAGACCAACCACTGCGTCGTGCAATCCCTCTAGCGTCGAGACGTCATCCACGAAAGCGGCCAGGTCTGCGCCGGCGCCGTACACCGTGTAGTGAGCAAAACCGTCTCGCTGAGCTCTATAGGCATCCCAACGAGCCTTAAGCTTCACCAACCGCTCAGCGGCGCCAACAACGTCCCTCGCTCGTGCCAATCCCTCCGCGACGGTCTCCTCAGCAGCCTCGAGCTTGGGACCCATTCTCATCACGTAGTGAGCCGTCCAATACCGGACCAACAGATCGCCGCAGTCAACGCCGTCATGATGCAGCAGGGGCGCCAAGCCAATCTCTAAATCCCCTTCGACGAACAGCGTGAGGTCATCAATCAGGATATGCGGCGCTAGCGCCTGCAAGGCTGTCAGAACTCGATCAACGGACCAGCCTGAGAGATCAGCCAAATCCTCGGCGGTCGTCTTCACCAACCCTCCATAGTCGGGGTTGTCCCTCAGCTGACGCGCCCAGGTCATCAGCAGCAGCGAAAGCGTCGTTAAGGCGTCGTCATCCAGGCCGGCACGGGCCGCGTTCTGAATAACCGTAAGCGACGCGAGCATGATCAGCGGATCGAGTTCGGCAGGATCGAGGTGCGATCCAGTCCCGATCATCAGCTGAAGCTGGGGGCTCATCTCAGAGATGTCGGCAAAGCCGGTCATTCGGGTCGTCCTCAAAATCACACTGATAGTGTGTAGAGAAGGATCTGCGTCCACCGCAAGTCCATCAGGTGGAAGTTGACCCTGATCTGCTGAGGTTTGGCCGGGCCGTGCGGCGGCGGCGCACTGCGCTGGGGCTAAGCCAAGAGGAATTGGCCGACCGAGCGGGCCTGCATCGCAATTACATCGGCGGAATCGAGCGCGGGGAGCGAAACGTCGGGATCAAGGCGGTGTTTGCGTTGGCCGCCGGCCTGCAATGTTCAGCAGCCGACCTTTTTACATAAGTGGGGCGATAGGCATATTTTGCTCACGCGACGACAGTCGTGTGCCAGTGCGGATAATGTCGCCGAACTAAGATTAGAGTCTCTTCCTGACTCATAGCGGCGATCTAGGATGTCTGCTTTCGGGTCGGTGCGATCGCGTGGGACGCCACTGGTGTGGAACACTGCCCGCAGCTCAGGACGGTTCGCCGTCGCTTGAGAACGGAAAGAATCTCGCTTTTTTAGGGCGCGAAGCGGGTGTGCCAACTTCTCCCTCGCAAGGGGTGGCGGACCGTTCATTGTTGGCCCAGCGTGCCACAGGGAAATCACGAGGTCTGTTTCCTGAAGTTTTCCCGCGCGGAGAAGCGCTTGGCGGCGAGTAAGGGCTCGCGCGCCGAGGTTGCGTGCGCTAGCGTGCCAGCCGGGCTATAAGCTTGCGACCGAATCTGACGCATGGCGGATTTAGTACGTTCGCGGCTGGCGGAGGATCGATGGACAGGCTGGAAGCCACCTACGACGAATTCTGCAATGACATCGTCGCCCGGGCGGGAGAGTCGGGCGAGCCGCTGGAAGCCGTGTTCTTCGAGGCCTACATGGCGGCCGCTGTCGAGAACGGCGACTGCATCGACCTCGACTATTGTCCCTCGAGCCAGGGTGGGCGTGGTGGCGCGCGGATCGACGGCGTCGCCGTCGATCCAGAACGCGGCGTGCTCTACGTCGGTATCTGCGATTTCCACGTCGCGGACGCCCTACAGCCCCTTCACGCGGCGAAGCTCGAGAAAATCAAAGACAGGCTGGTCCGCTTCGTCGAGCAGGCGACAGACCCGGCCGTCATGGCGACGCTGTCGCCGGAAACCGAGGGCTTCGATGCCTATTACTCGGTCTGGACCCAGCTGCAGATGATCCGGCGTGTCCGGGCGGTGATCTTCACCAACGCCAGGCTGGCCACCGCGAAGCCTCCTGAAGCGGCCGGAGAGATGGCCGGCATTCCGGTCGTTTACAACATTCTGGATTTCAGCCGCTACGCCAGCATCATGGGATCGCGCTCGGGCGGAGAGCCTGTCGAGATCGATCTCGAGGCGCTGGATGCGCCGCCGCTCGTCTGCCTTCCGGCCTCCACCGGAAACGGCCGGTATGCCTCCTATCTCGCCGCGATGCCGGGTGAGACGCTCGCCGCCATCTATGGCCTCTATGGACCGAGGCTGCTCGAGCAGAACGTACGGACTTTCCTGCAGGCCAAGACCAAGGTGAACAAGGGTATCATCCGGACGATCCGCGAGGCTCCCGAGATGTTCTTCGCGTTCAACAATGGCCTGACGGCCACGGCGGCGGGCATGACCACGCGCAAGGCCGAGGGCGGCGCGGAACTGGTGACCCGCATACGGGGACTGCAGATCGTGAACGGCGGCCAGACCACGGCCTGCGTCCTCACCGCGAGGGACCGCCACGGAGCCGACCTTTCCGGTGTCTACATCCAGATGAAGCTGACGATCGTCGACGAGGACCGGATCGACGAGGTCGTTCCGCGGATTTCCCGCTTCGCCAATACCCAGAACCGGATCAGCGAGGCCGACTTCTTCTCAAGCCATCCTCTCCATCTCGCACTCGAGCAGATCTCGCGCAGACTGATCGCTCCGCCACGCCCCGGCCACGTCTCCGGAGCGAAGTGGTTCTATGAACGTGCGCGGGGCCAATACCGGGAAGCGACTTCGGGCGCCTCGGCAGCGGGACGGGCGAAATTCGAGGCGGAGTTTCCCAAGACGCAGCTGATCGACAAGACCACGCTCGCGCGGCTCGAGTTCACGTTCGACTGTCGTCCCCATACCGTCAGCGCCGGATCGCAAAAGTGCTTTCTGGCGTTCGCCGAGTTCATCTCGCGGGAATGGGAGGCCTCGCCGCTCAGGTTCAATGACGCATGGTACCGTGACGTGGCCGCCAAGGCGGTGATCGCGCGGTGGACTGACCAGATGGTGGGAACGTCGGACTGGTACCGGGCCGACCGGGCTTGGAAGTCACAGACCGTCGCCTACACCCTCGCATGGATCGTGCACCAGGGGCGTCTGCGCGGGAAGGCGGGTCTGGACCTGCAGTCCGTCTGGCGGGCTCAGGACGTTCCGGACGAACTGCGTGACGTCATCCGCGCAGCCGCGCCGGCGATCGCCGCGAGGCTGCGGTGCGCGCCCGAGAGCGTCCGCAACATCGGCGAGTACACCAAGCACCAGGCATGCTGGGCGTCGGTATCGGGTCTGGCGATCAATGGGCTGGAGGTCCCGGACCTCATCTATCTCGACGCCGACCAGGCGCGGCAGGACCGCAAGGACGCGGTGCAGTCGCGAAGGCTGGATGTCGAGCTCGATTTCGAAGCCGGGCTGCCGGCCATGGTTCCGCACGCCCACGCGATCGGCGAACTGGCCCGGCGAGCCAGGCTCGCGACGCCGAGGGCCGATCAGGCACTTCGGAAGCTTGCGTCGGGCGACATCCTTCTCGCGCCAGGCGAGCGCAGCGCGCTTCGCCAGGTTCTCGACAGGCTGAAGGCGGAAGGCGTCGAGCTTCCCATGCAGGGGGGTGACCCCGCGGCCGCCGGAGCTGTCGTCCAGACCCTGAAACTGGGATCGACCGGCGTGCGCATGGTGAAGCTTTGACGGAGGCGGGGCGAGAAACAGGCTCGTGGTCGGTGGATGGGGGCGTGCTCCGGCTGGAGCTCGATGGCGAGGCGCTGACGCCGACGGCGAACGAGGTCTACGATCTCGTTTTCGGTGGCGGCGAAACCTTCCGCGGCCGCGCCTGCGCGCCCGGGAAGACAGGCGGGATCTCGTTCTCCCGATACCCCGCGCGGCTGATCATGGCACTGCGATACGGCGACGGCCCGGACGGCGCGGCGCTTTATGCCGTCCCGTCGGCAGTCGCCGGGGAAAACAGGATCGATCTGCCTGGGGGCGGCCAGCGCGACATCGACCAGGTGATCGTCGGGTCTCGCTGGTATCCGCTCGCGACCGGCGCCCTCGATCATGTGAACCAGCAGCTCGGCAGGACGGGCGCGAAGCCGGGCCGCGCCCTTTCGCTCAGGCAGTACCTCGAGCTCCGGAAAATGGCCGGATCCGAGGACTGGATCGAGGACGGGACCGGGGAGGGAAAGCCGCCGGTGCCGGCGGAGCTCGAGCAGCGGACGGAGGAGGCCCTCGTTTCGTTCCGCGGGAACCTCTATCCCTACCAGCGGGACGGCTGGCGTTGGCTGACCTACATCTGGCAGGAGGGACTTGGCGCGATCCTCGCGGACGAGATGGGGCTGGGCAAGACGATCCAGGTCATCGCGCTGCTTGCTTCGCCGGAGAGGGATGCCGCCGCGCCGTCGATGATCGTGGCTCCCACGACCCTTCTGGAGAACTGGCGGCGGGAAATCGGCAAGTTCGCCCAAGGGCTGCGGGTAATCGTGCATCAGGGCGCGGACCGTTCCGGAGACTACCGGACCCTTTGCGACGCGGATGTCGTGATCACCTCCTACGAGACCGTGGTCCGGGACTCGAGCATGTTCGCCATGATCGACTGGCGCATCGTGGTCCTCGACGAGGCGCAGGCGATCAAGAACCCCGACACCAAGCGGACCCAGGCCATCAAGGCGTTGCGGCGGCGCACGGGGATCGCCGTGACGGGCACGCCGCTCGAAAACCGCGTCCGGGACCTGTGGTCGCTCACGGACTTCGCCATTCCGGGCTACCTCGGCGACCTCGAGGATTTCGAGAGCCGGTTCGTCAATGACCAAGCGGGCGCCGCGGACCTCGAGCCGCTGGTGTCGCCGATCATGCTCAGGCGGATGGTGGCCGACGTCGCCACCGATCTTCCCGAACGGATCACCATTCCGCAGGCCATCGGTCTGTCCGAGCCGGAAGCGGCCCGGTACGAACAGGTCCGGCAGGAAACGCTCGCCGAGTATGGCGCCAGCGGTCACCTCGTCGCGCTGGGCCGACTGCGGATGTTCTGCGCGCACCCGATGCTGATCGAACAAGGAGACTGGTCGCTCGACGAGGCGATGGCCTTCACCAAGACCCGGCGTCTCGTCGAGATCATCGACGAGGTCTTCGCGCGTCGGCAGAAGATGCTGGTCTTCACGTCATACAACCGAATGGCGGCGCTGATCGTCCGGATCGTGCGCGAGCGGTATGGTGCGTACGCGGCGGCGATCAACGGCGACACGCCGGTCCCGGACCGGCAGAAGACCGTCGACATGTTCAGCGACGAGGCCGGGCCGGCCCTTCTCGCCCTCAATCCTCGGGCGGCTGGCGCGGGGCTCAACATCACGGCGGCGACGCACGTGGTCCATTATAATCTGGAGTGGAATCCCGCGATCGAGGACCAGGCGTCCGCGAGGGCCCACCGTCGGGGACAGACCCGCCCCGTGACCATACACCGGCTGTATTTCGCGACCACGGTCGAGGAAGTGGTCAACGATCGTCTCGAGCTGAAACGTGACCTGTCCGGAGCCGCCGTGGTCGGCGTGGCGGGGACGGAGAACGATCGCGCGGATGTCGCCCGCGCGCTGCGGATATCGCCGGTCGGATTCTAGAACGGGGGAGCGGAGCATGACCCAGGCCGTATCGAAGATACTCAGTCCGAATGACCTCGGGGAGACCGGTGGTCACCAGGCCGGAATTCTCGTTCCGAAGAAGCCCGAGATCCTCGGCTTCTTCCCGCTCCTGACGGCCGAGGTGAAGAATCCGCGGCACCTGCTCACCTTCCGCGACGATCATGGCGGGCGCTGGGATTTTCCCTTCATCTACTACAACGGAAAATTCTTCGGGGGGACCCGCAACGAGTTTCGCCTGACCGGCATGACGGGCTACTTCCGGGAGGCGGGACTGGTCGCCGGCGACGAGCTTGTCCTTGAGAAAAGCGACGGGGGCGGCCGCCGAATCGCGTTCAGGAGGGCCCGCGCCACGGGGTTGCAGGACGGCGTGCTGCGCCTTGGCGGCGGATGGAAGGTCGTGTCCGCCTGAGGACACATCTGGAGGAAAGATGACTACTGAGAATATCGAGACGCTTCCCGATCCCGAGCGGATGATCGAGGGGCTCCGCGACACGGGCTACAAGTTTAACACCGCGATTGCCGACATCATCGACAACTCGATCGCGGCGAAGGCGACCTATGTCGACCTGCAGGTCGTCATGGACATGCGGGACAACATCCGGGTCTCCATCGCCGACAATGGCGACGGCATGGACAGAGAGGGCATCCTGAACGCCATGACCTACGGGTCCCGCCGGCGTGCGGATCCGTCGAGTCTCGGGAAGTTCGGACTTGGCCTCAAGACGGCATCGACCGCTTTCTCGCGTGTACTGTCGGTCGTCTCGCGTCCTTCCGCAGGCGGGCCCGTGCTGCAGGCGACCTGGGACTTGGGCCATGTGGCCAAGCACGGCTGGAACGTGCAGCTCACCGACGAGGTGGACGAAGAGGCGCTCGATCACCTCAACCAGGCGGCACCCGCCCATTCCGGGACGGTCGTGCTCTGGACGAGGGTCGACAGGCTGATCAAGCAGACCGGAGGGAACGCCGCCCAGAACGCGCTCAACAAGACCGTCAAGGCGCTCCGCGAACATGTCGGCATGGTCTTCCAGCGATTCCTCGATCCGGCTGACGGACGGGCGCCAAACGTCGAGATTCGCATCAACGACGAGAAGGTGCACGCCTGGGATCCGTTCTGCGTGGCAGTTTCGGACAAGGTGGTGGACCAGACGGTGGATCTCGAGACCTCGGATGGCCGCAAGGCGCGCTTCATCTTCCGCGCTTACATCCTGCCCCGGAAAGAGGAGTTCGAGTCCGACCTGGCCTTCAAGAAGTCCCGTCTCGGGAACGAGGCCCAGGGCATGTACATCTACCGCGAGAACCGGCTGATCCAAGAAGCGACCTGGCTGGGCATGTACACTAAGGAGCCCCACGGCTCCCTCCTGAGGGTCGAGTTCTCCTTCACGCACGAGCTGGACGAGGTCTTCGACATCGACTTTAAGAAGTCGCAGATCTCCCTCAACGAGGACCTCTGGATCGCCCTGCGCGACCAGTTCCTCACCGCCCCCCGTCGCGAGGCCAACAAGCGGTACCGCCAGGGCCGCAAGGCGGACGCCTCCAAGAAGGCCCAAGGCGCGCACGATTCCTCGAACCGGGCGATCGCCGCGAAAGAAGGCGCGCTGGACAACACGAGGATCGGCGAGCCGGATCCCAAGACCGGCGACGCCGAGCTGACCAACGCCCAGGGCTCGTTCCGGATCAAGATCAACTTCGGAACCGCGCAGCGACCCGGGGAGGTCCACGTCCAGACGGTCGACTCGCTCGACGACGGCGCGCTTTTCGAGCCCGGCATCATCGACGGACACAAGGCCGTCCGGATCAACACGTCGCACCCTTATTACAACAAGGTCTACATCCCGAACCTAGCGCAGGGCGTGACGGTCCAGGGCATGGACTCCCTGCTGTGGGGCCTTTGTCTCGCCGAGCTCAGCACCATCAGCGAGAGCACGGCCGAACACTTCGAGCAGATGCGCTACGAGGTCTCCAGGATCCTGAGGAAGCTGGTCGAGGATCTCCCAGAGCCGGAGATGGACGATGTGGCGGGCTGATCCCGGCCGCATCGCCAGCGCGGTGTCCGCACGGTTCGGGGTCGCCTTCGCGGGCGCCCCGCGACCGCCTGCGGCAGGGTACCCCGGGGTCGAGCTGCGGCCGCTGGACGTTCACGGCAACGAAGGCTTCTCCATCGTTCTCGAGGTCGCGTGGCGGAGCATCGAGCTTTCCTTTCGCCCCGGGCCCTTCGCCGGTCCTCTGATCGGGCAGATGGGCGGCGCCGGTCCCGAGGCCCGGCTGGCGTTTCGACGGCTCGCGGACGACATCCGCTCCCGTGGAGGCGTCGTCACGCTCGTCGTGAACGGTGATGTCCAGACCGCCGGCGACGATGCCTCCTGGCCTGAGACGTGGAGGCAGCTCGACCTGAGGGTTCGCCGCTCGCCGGCCGTCGTCAACACGGAAGACCATCCGGACAACGACGCCGAGGTGGAAGCCTGGGCGGTGCGTTTCACGGGACTGCTGCTCTCTCTGGTTCCGGTCGAGCGCCTCGACGACGCCGCCACGTCCGTTCCGGAAGGCCTTCCGGAGGGCGCGAGCGTCAGGGTGGAGGTCAACCGTTACGAGCGGAGCCGAACGAACCGCGCCAACTGCCTCGCCCTGCACGGCTGCCAGTGCAAGGCCTGCGATCTCGACCTTGGCGACAAATATGGTCCGGCCGGCGAGGGGTTCATCCACGTCCACCACGTCGTGCCCGTCTCGAAGCTGGGCGCGGGCTACATCGTGGACCCGCTGACCGACCTCGTGCCGCTCTGCCCCAACTGTCACGGGATCGCCCACCGGACTGACCCGCCCGCAAGCGTCGCGGCCATCAGGGCCATGCTCGCGGCCGCAGCGGCCACTAGCGGGAACACGGTCCGGACCGGACAGGCCGGGAAAGGGTAGCGGCTGTTCATCCCTTGTTCGCGGGGCTTCAATCCGACAGCATGTCGGAAATCGGCCTAGGGGATGATTCGTGTCGGACTTCAAAACACTGCGCCTGAAAGCGGGCCTCTCCGTCGCAGAGACCGCCAGGCTGCTGGACTACGACGAGAGGACGATCCAGCGCTGGGAGAAGGGGCTCGGCGCGCCCCGCAGGTCCGTCCTGAGGGTGCTTTCCTCATGGCGTCCGGCGGCGCCGGTCCCGGAGAGGGAAACCGCGTTCCGGTTCATCGACCTGTTCGCGGGGATCGGCGGCCTGCGGCGGGGCTTCGAGAGCATCGGCGGCGAGTGCGTCTTCACCAGCGAGTGGGACCGGTTCTCCCAGATCACCTACCGCGCCAACTTCCCTCACGACACCCACCCGATCGCCGGGGACATCCGGCAGGTCAGGGAAGAGGAGATTCCGGCCTTCGACGTCCTGCTGGCGGGATTCCCCTGCCAGCCGTTCTCTCTCGCCGGCGTGTCGAAAAAGAACTCCCTGAACCGCGCCCACGGGTTCGCGGACGAGGCCCAGGGCACGCTGTTCTTCGATGTGGCGCGGATCATCGGCCATCACCAGCCCCAGGCCTTCGTGCTCGAGAACGTGAAGAACCTCCTGAGCCATGACCGGGGCCGGACGTTCGCGGTGATCCGCGAGATCCTAGAATCCCGGCTTGGCTACCACATCTCCTGCCGGGTGCTCGACGGTCAGGCCTGGACGCCCCAGCACCGGGAGCGGATCTTCATCGTCGGCTTCCGCGATCCAACGGCGTTCACGCTGGACGACCTGCCGGTGCCGGCGGCTGGTCCGAAACTCGCCAGCATCCTGCACGGCCTGCCGGGCGAGAAATCCGAGGAACCCTATTCGGAAGGCGAGGGGGCCCGGGCGGCCGCCAAGTACACGCTTACGGAAAACCTCTGGGACTACCTTCAGCGGTATGCCGAGAAGCACCGGGCCATGGGTAACGGGTTCGGGTTCGGCCTGGTCGATGGGACCCGGGTCGCGCGGACCCTGTCCGCCCGGTACCACAAGGATGGTTCGGAGATCCTGATCTCGCAGGGCGAGGGTCGCCGGCCCCGGCGCCTGACGCCCCGGGAATGCGCGCGGCTCATGGGGTTTGACCGGGACGGACAGGAACCGGTTCGCATCCCGGTATCTGACACCCAGGCCTATCGCCAGTTCGGCAACGCCGTGGTCGTGCCGGTCATCGAGGCCATCGCCAGACACATGGAGCCTCATCTTCTCGCGGCGCTCGCGGCCGGGCGGCAGCCCGAGCGCGCCGTTGCCTGATATCGTCGATCCGGCCACCAGGAGCCGGATGATGTCCGGCATACGAAGCACGGATACGAAGCCCGAGATCATGCTGCGTCGGGGGCTCCACCGACGCGGCCTCCGCTTTCGCCTTCATGACCGGCGCCTGCCGGGAACGCCTGACCTCGTGTTCCCGGGGCGGCGGGCCGTGCTGTTCGCCCACGGGTGTTTCTGGCATGGCCATGACTGTCATCTGTTCCGGCTGCCGAGGACCCGGCCCGACTTCTGGGCGGCGAAGATCGCGCGCAACCGGGCCAACGATGACCGGGCGGTCTCCCGGCTCGTGGATGAAGGCTGGCGAGTGGGGACTGTCTGGGAGTGCGCGCTCAGGGGACGGACCCGATTGCCGGAGGACGAGGTGCTCGACCGGTGCGAGCAATGGCTGCGGGCGGGATGTGGCGAGCGGGCTTTCGAAATCCGGGGATCGGTCGGATCGTAATGAATGGGCGTTTGTTGACCAAATGCTGCCGTTGGCGACGTCCCCGTTCGTGAAGGTGCCGGTCCACTCGCCCCCAAAATAGATCAGCTTCTGGTCAACGAAGTTTTTGAACTTCACCCGTTCGAAAGCCGATCTACGGCGGCGAAATCGTGGGCAATATGGCGACGCGGTAAGGTTTTCCGTCTTTTGCTATCCCGGAGATCAGAAGAGCGCCGTCGGAGGGGTCGAAGACATAAGTCTGAAAACGCGGAGAATAGCCGAGGTGGTAGCGGTTGACGGACACCCGATCCGTTTCTTCAAGTTCGATGCGTCCTTCGTCCGGCGAGGCATCCACGAAAGTCACGAAGGTGGTCTCGAAAACCGTCGGCCGGGAGCCTGGCGGCTTTTCATAGGCGACCTGGACCGGGTACTCGACCCGCGTGTTACCTCGGTTCACTTCGGGATACTCGGCGCTGTCTCGCCAGTAGTCCCGAAAATCGCCCAGCTGATCGATGTTATCTGAGGCTTCCGACTTGCTTAGCATGGGCATGAAGACGTCTCTGGGCATTCGCTCGACGGACAGGAAATGCCCTTTTAAACGACAAAATGCGTGCTGACGTATCCGTGTATTCGCGATATGGCAGGCTATGGCGACCATCTCAATCGAGCTTCCAGCGGACCTGGTCGAAAAACTCAAAAATTCATTCGACGCGGGTCCGATCATCGACGACCAGGGTCGTCGTCAACTAAACGAAGAGGAGGTCGGTCGGATCAACGCCAAGATGGTGGCGATGATAAATGCCGACGAACACCCGCCGCCACACTTCCACGTCAAGTTCGGCGGTGAAAACGCCAGTTTCAACTTGGCGACCGGCAAACGATTGCCGAACATTAAGGGCCTCGAACGCTTTGACCGGAACATCAGCAAGTGGTGGAAGGCGAACTTCTGCGACCTAATCAAGGTGTGGAACACCAGTCGGCCAACCGACTGCCAGGTCGGGCCAATGCCGGTTCCAGACGAGTGTAAGCCACAGAAGACCTGACAGGCGGCACGACACGGTCACCGAGGTACGCGATAGTCTGACTGAGTTGAGCGATGCACGAGTTCCATGAGCTCGTGGTGACTCATCGCCGCCGTTGGCAAGGTCCGCTATCTAGTCCGCTGCATCGACACCTACGACCGCTTTACTGAACGATGCTCACCAGCCCATATCGCCGCTAAGTTGCAATGGCGACCGACCCAGCGGACAATCTCTGCGCTGGGGAGATTCCATGTATCTGAAGACGGTCGCGCTGCGGAATTTTCGCTCATTCGATGAGGGCGAAGTCGAACTCCAAAAGGATCTTACGATCTTTGTGGGAGAGAATAGCGGCGGCAAGAGCAACGCGATCGATGCGATCCGGCTCGTAACCCAGCCGCTTGGCGGTCGCCGCGAGATTTACTGCGAGCCTACCGACGTTCGGTTCCAGAGCCCGACCAAAGGCTTCGATCTCGAGGCGACTTTCAGTGACCTGAGCGTCGGCCAGCAAGGACGCCTCATCACCGCCAGCACCGACGCCTCGCTATCAGAAGCGCGCTTTGGGATTCAGTACGCCGGGGGCTTGGGAGATCGCCCAAGCCTATGGGCGGGAAAGCCGGGCAACCTGCCAGAGCCGGGCTGCCACGACATGGTCCGCCACGTCTACGTCAACCTGCTGACCCGTCAGATCAATGAGGCGCGGATCGCGGAAAGGGTCGTAGTCATGACGGACGGCGATCATGGTGTGGGCCAAGGCGACGATGACGAAGAAGACGCCGACGCCGCTGATGAGGAGGACGACGGCGAAGAGATCGAACCGGGCGCCGACGGCGAACAACTGATCCCGGGCGAGCGTCGCAAGCGCGCGTTGGAAGCTCTGGCCAAAACAAACGGCGCCGAAGGAATTCTGTCGGCGATTACGTCCCGGTACTCACTGGAGAGCGAGCTCCTAGAGGCAGGCAACGGAGCGATCCTGCGCGACGCCTACGTCAGCCTGCACAAGCGGTCCGGCAAGAAATGGGACAAGGCCGCAGCGCTCGAAGGCGATGCGCGCGCCAAGGCAATCCAGAAACTGTTCAAGAATGCGCGGAAGGGTGACTTCGCCCAGACGCTCGCAGACCTGATCGAGAAAATCCCTGAGAACGGGCACACCTTTGCCGTGCCCAAGTATATCGCCGACACGATCCGCGAGGTCGTGGCGTGACGAACGCCTATGCGCCGACGAACGAGCAGAAAGCGATCATCCTGCACGATGGGCATGCCTTCGTGCGTGCCTGTCCTGGCGCAGGGAAAACCCGCACCATGGTCGAGCGCGCGCGCCACGTGCTCAGCGCGACGACCGACCGGCGCGGGGTGGCATTCCTTTCATTCACCAACGCAGCTGTAGAGGAACTGGAGGGAAGGCTTCGCACCTTCGGCGTTTTGCTTTCACCCCTCTTCCCGAGCTTCATCGGCACATTCGACCGCTTCCTCTGGCAGTTTTTTATCACACCGTTTGGGGTCGACGGATGCAGCCATCCACCCCGGCTGGTTCCGGACAAATCTGAGTGGGAGATCAAGCCCTTCGACACTGCTCAGGCCCTAAAGCTGAAGCACTTCGATCGGTCGACCGGCGCCTTCGTGCCAGCTAAGGCATTGGATACGGGCTTCTCTTCGAAGGCCGGGCCTGGCGCCTGGGAGACTGTTGCGCGCGACACGATCGCCCTAGCCCGCGATCGGGGGCATCTCGATTTCGAGGACGTCAGGGACTGCGTCGCCGAACGACTTGCAAACGCGGCCTTTGCGGCGCGCCTAGGCGCCGCGCTGAATGGCCGGTTCCGAGAGATCGTCGTTGACGAGGCCCAGGACTGCAATCCGGCCGACCTCGAGATCATCGACTGGCTTCGGAAAGCGGGCATCAAGGTCAAGGTCGTCTGTGATCCTAACCAAGCGATCTACGCCTTTCGAGGCGGTCTGACCGATGAACTGATCAAGTTCGAGACGACTTTTAACAGTGACGACCGGCTTCCGATGAGCGGCAACTTTCGCTCGTCACCGTCTATCTGCGCAGCGATCTCGCAATTGCGTCCGCCGGCGACGCGCGGTGTTCGCGACCAGGCCGTGGGCAGGTTCAAAACTGAAACCACATCAGTTCAAATCCTGTCCTACAGCGGCGCTGCCGTGCCCGCCACGATCGGGGCCCGCTTTCAGGCCTTAGCCGCAAGGCTGGACATTCCGCCGGCGCAGGCACCCGTGCTCGCCGCGACCTGGGCCAGCGCTGGGAACGCTGTCGGTCGCGCTGTACCCGACGCGGGCAACGACAAGACGTTGCTCCTTGCCGAAGCGGTCATGGGTTTCCACTTCGCATTCGCGGCAGGCAACCGCCGCGAAGCCCTGATCCGCTTGCACCGGGTCGTTCTTCAGATTCGCGGCTTCATCGCCAACGCCGGGGACTACACCAACCATGTCAAAGCAAGTGGCGCGGACGACGGCCGGTGGCGTCCCGAGATAATCGCCGTGGGTCAGGCCTTGCGGGTCTGCCCGGGAGAAAGCGCTGATGCGTGGTTGAAGCGCGCTCGCGACCTCATCGGAACGACCCTCGTTGGATCGTCGACGATCGGTCAACGTCTGCGATCGAACGGGAAATTGGACTCGGTCTTGGTCGAGGTGTCTCCGACGGCTTTGCCCGCAAAGGCCATCCACGCCGTGAAGGGGCTGGAGTTTCCCGCGGTGTGCGTGGTGCTGACGGCGCGAACTACAGGCCGTATCCTTGATGTCCTGAGCGGAACGTCGACCGATCCGGGCGCTGTCGAAGAGGCTCGGAAAATCTATGTCGCCGCTTCGCGCGCCGAACGACTTCTGGCCATCGCGGTGCCGAAGAGTCGGGCCGCCGCGTTGAAGGCGCACCTCGACGTCGACGGGCACGCCGCGGAGATCTTGGCGATTTGAGCGCGGCAGGGTCTTCACCGAAGCGATGGACCGACGAGGCGCTTGAGCTGCGCATCCGCTCGCTCGAACACGCCATCGAACAATGGGCCGTGGAGCGGGACCTGTGGTTCGACTGCTCCTGCAAGAGCCACCTCGCCCACAACGGTGGCGAGCCGGGAAGTCCTCCCATCGCCACGGTGTTGTGTCTCGGCGGCGATCTCTACGGCGTCCTGAGCGGGGAGGACGCGGAAGGGCACGAGCCGTCCTTTTCCGAGATGATCAATGGGCTAGGGTTCGATTACGAAAACAACGACGGATCAACGATCCACTTCTATCCGACCGACTTGGAGCTGGCGGCAGCGTTGGAAGACTACTTTCACTGGCAGTGGGTCTGCGGCCTGATCACCGACGACACCGCCGACGTCTACCATGAGCTCTACGAGCATTTTTCCGCCAACCCGGAGCGCCTTCAACGTCTCGAGTGGCGGGACTTCGAGGTCCTGCTTTTTCGACTGTTTCAGAACCAAGGGTTTGAAGCGGTGCTTGGGCCCGGCCGCGGCGATGAGGGCGTCGATCTCCGGATCATCCAGCGGTCCCCGTTGGGCGACATGATGACCTTCGTCCAGGCGAAACGGTACAGCACTCACCGGCCCGTCAAGCTCCCTGAAGTCCAAGCGCTGTACGGCGCCGCGCAGCTGGACCGCGCAGACAGGGCTCTGTTCGTGACAACGTCTAACTATGCGCCGGCACCGCAGCGATGGGCGGCGCGAACGGACGGCTTTATGGAATTGGCGGTCGCCGAGGAGGTGGTGAAATGGTGCGCCGGCGCTCAAGCTGGGGTGATCGCGGATCGGGCCAGCCTTGTCGCCCGCGACCGCGTCGAGCAGCTCATTCTGGACGCAGCCCGGGGGACGCGAGGGCTTATCGTCCACGCTTCCGGCGGGTGGAACATCACCGACAACTGGTTCGCCTTGCTTCTGAAGGAGACGAAGCATGCGGCCTTATTGATGGGCGTGCCAACGCAGGTTTTCTCCCACGACGGTTACGGCCAGGTCGGTAGCCATATCCCTCAGCTCGACCCGTCTACGATCACTACGTTCCAGTCGGACAATGTCTGGCGCGCCAAACGGGAGAGCAAAGATGGGCGGGTCAGCTACTGGGATGGCCGCCACCTATGGCACCCTTGGAGCGGTCAACCCTGCCACTTCAACTTGATGGACTAGGAACGGCCTTCGGCTGAGTCAGAACCAGTGCCTTGGTTGGATCCCAAGGGTGGATCAGGACCACACGTGAGAATGTGAGCGTGTTGATCCGAGCGGTCCAGCGTCGCAGCGTCGCCGACGGCGATTTTCTTCCATGTCTCGCTCGCCGAACTCGGTTTCATCGGCGAGAAGGGTGGACCTTGGGCGATCTGTCCTACGCGGTCATCTTCAACCCGTACTACGTCATCAAGCGCGCTCACATCGCGAAGCAGGTCCACGACAACAAGTGGCAAGCGTTGGCGATCCGCGCCAATGAGATCGGTGCGTTCGATCCGGAGGACCTCGACGACGGGCAAGTTCATTGTCGATGATGATGATGACGATGAAGCGCCCACGGCCTCCTCGGGGGCAAAGCCGAAGATGGCCGCCAAGACTACTTTAAAGCCCGCCGCCGGCGCGCCCATCAAGCCTGGCTCCCCCATCCGCCGGTCTGCCAAGCCGGCGGCCAAGTGGTGCGCCGACCATTGAGCCCGGACTTTACAGGCGAGGGTGGTTGGACGTCCGCTTCCCGCACCGATCTTAAGGTCCGCAACTGACTGAGGCTGTGTGAAAACGCCTCCAGCTCGAGCGAATTAGGGTAGCCTCCTGAGGTCTTCAGGAGGTGGGTATGAGCCGCTTCGTTCAGGGTGCAGACCGCCGGCAGCAGACGCTGCTTCCCGAGTGCC
>NZ_WJWX01000028.1:0-45402 GCF_009661015.1 Brevundimonas sp. SPF441
CAGCGCCAGCCACGGCGCCTGGAAGTCGGCCATGGCCCTGAACGTGAACATCCCCGTTCCGTCCAAGTCGCTGCTCGCCGGCGCCTATGAAGGCCAGCTGACCGTCAACATCCAAGCCTTCTGATCTTCAGAACGACTTGAGAAACGGCGACAGGGGGGTCTGCATGTCCCCCCTGTTTGCGTTTCAGTCACCATTGTTACGCCATACTTAAGTCAAGCTGGCGCGACGCTTGCAGCAGCCCGGGCGCGGCGGCTCGCGACGGGAATCTCAAGCCGGCGTCAGACCGGTCTTCGGGGGAAGTAGCACAATGTCTTCATCGTTCAGCCTTCGCAGGGGCAGGTCTATCGCCTTGGCGATCGGCGTGCTTGCGGTTGCGCTCGTGATCATGGCGATCGCCGGCGCGGCATGGGCCATGCGCGTGTCGCCGATGGTGTCTGAACTGACCACGACCGGCGCCGGATCGGCCGCCCGGATCGAGGTCGGCAATGTCGGATCCGTCGCCTTGCCGTTCGAGACGCGCATCACGCGCATGGACATCGACGCCAATGGCAATGTGACCGAGACGGACGCCGACGACGACTTCCTGGTCTTCCCGCCCCAAGGGCTGGTGCCCGTCAATGGTCGTCAGGTGGTTCGGGTCCAGTGGGTCGGTGATCCCAAGATCGAGACGTCCCACGCCTATTACCTATGGGTCCGCCAGTTGCCGGTCGCCACCGACCCCACCGCCACGCCCGAGAGCGGCGGCGCGGTGTCGGTCCAGGTCCTCTATACGATGAAGGCGCTGATCGTCGTGGCGCCGCCCGGCGCCGAGCCGAAGGTCGAGGTCGTCTCGGTGACGCCCGCCTTGGTCAGCCCGCCGGCGCCCGAGATCGATTCCACCCTCACGAATGGTCAGGCCGCGCCGCCGCCGCCTGCGGAACCCGGTATCGAGATCGTCGTGTCCAACACCGGCAAACGCTATGCCTTGATGAGCGGCGCCACCTGGATCGTTGAAGGCACCGATACCGCCGGCCAGCCTTTCCGCCGCGAATACGACAGCGGTGAGATCTCCAAGACCGTCGGTGTCGGTTATCTGGCGCCCGGTGGCGGCAAGAGAACCTTTAAACTGCCCACCGGCACGGCGCTGGATCCCGCCAAGCCCGTCACGTTGAAGTTCGGACGATGAGAGCGCTGGGGGGCGTCTCGGTTCTCGCACTGGCATGGGGGCTGGCGTGCGTTCCGGAATCATCGGCGTTGGCCGCCGTCAGGGCGGCTAACGCGGCCTACGAACAGGCGGCAGAGGATGCTACGGCGGCTCTTAACCGAGCCAGTCTGGCGGCTGGCGAAGCCGCCGCCTCCGGCGCTCATGCCATGCAGGCGCCCGCCCAGCCCGCGCCCGCCTCAACGGTAGCCGGACCTACGCCCGAGGCGCCGGCTCCGGTCGAGCAAACGCCGCCGACTGCTGCTGCTGCGCCTGCCGCGCCGCGCGAACGTCGCGACATCAACCCCTACGATCGCGACATCCCGATGACGGTGCCGCTGAACTTCAACAGCCGCGTGCTGGGCGAACTTCCGGTCGTGTTGACGCGTGATGACCGCTTCATTGTCGACACGGCGGGCTTCAAGACGCTGATCGATCCCCTGCTGACCCCGGAAGCCCAAACCGAGCTCGCGACGCGGCTGCAAGGCATCACGTCGTTTGCGCCGGAGGAGATCAACGACACCGGCATTCAGCTGGACTATGACCCGGAACAGTTGGCCGTTCTGGTCCTGCGCATCGATCCGACCAAGCGGACGGTCGAGTCGCTGTTTCGCGGCGGCAAGCCGGAAACGCCGGGCCTGCCGCCCGAACCCTTCAGCGCCTATCTTAACAGCAACGTCTCGATCCAGCGTCGGGAATCGACGGGCGATGTCAGTAAGCCCAGCGTCTTCCTGAACGGCGCCATCCGCTACAAGCGTTTGGTCTTCGAAGCCGACGTTCAGGGCCGCGAGGATCTGTTCACCGGCGAATACAATGTCGAGCGTCGCTACGCCCGGTTCGTATTCGATCAGCCCGAAGACTATCGCCGTTGGTATCTCGGCGATCTGGAACCCGAAATCCGCGGTCGTCAGGGCTTCTCGCAGCTCGGCGGGGTCGGCGTGTCGCGCCAGCGTCAACGCTTCGACTCGTTCCGCAACAATGTCCTGGCCGGCGGCCGTCAGCTGGTGCTGCAGGAAGCCTCGACGATCCGTGTGCTGAGAAACGGCGTGTTCGTGCGCGAGTTTCGCCTTGATCCCGGCCAGTACGACCTGACCAACCTGCCGCTGGAAACTGGCTCCAACGACATCCAGCTGGAAATCCAGAACGACTCGGGCCGCGCCGAAACGGTCGCCTACAGCGCCTATCTGGACGCCATCGAGCTTGAACCGGGCGATTACGAATACGGGGCCTATTTCGGCGCCATCAACAACGGCATCTTCGGATCGCCCGACTATTCCGAAGGCGAATTGGCCTTCACCGGCTTCTGGCGCAAGGCGTTCGAGAACCGGCCTGCTGTGGGCATCGGTTTCCAGGCGTCGCAGGACGCCCAGACCTTGTCGGGCCAGAGCCAGTTGATCCTTCGCAACGGCGCGCGCGTTCGCCTGGACGCCGCCGCCAGCAACGGCGATCCAGGCGTCGGTTACGCCTTCGCGCTCGGTTACGACCACGTCGTCGATCTGGGCGAGACCTTCGATAGCTGGACCGTCGTCGCCGACTTCACCTCGGAAGACTTCTCCTCCATCGGCAATCCGACCGGTCAGAACCCGACGTCATGGGTCTTCTCTGGCGGCTATTCGCACCAGTTCTCGCAGGACTGGCTGGCGAACGTCAGCGCCTCCTATCGGATGAGCCGCAGCGATCTGATCGACGATTCCTATTCGATCAACGCCACCTCCACCTACCGGTTCGCCCCGGAATGGAGCGCGCAGGTCGGGCTGGAGTATTCCGACTTCGGCGCCAGCTTCGGCGGCTTCCAGTCAGGCGGCTTCGGCGCGACCTTCGCCCTGATCTGGCAGCCGCGTTACGATCGCCGTGTCGAAGGTCGCTATAACTCGGCCCGCAACAGCGGCAGTGTGCGCGCGCAGCAGTCCAGCGAAAACCGCGTCGGTTCCTTCGGCTATTCGCTGGCCTCCACCTATGACGATGGGCCGGCGACCGTTTCGGGTCAGGTCGATTATGTCGGCAATCGCTTCGACGCCAGCTTGAGCCATACGGCGTTCGGGCGGGACTTCTCGAATATCACGCAAGAGCAGGTGACGAACCTGCGCTTCGGATCGTCGATCTCGACGACCGGGGGCAAGGTTGCTGTTGGCCGCAACATCTACGACAGCTTCGCTATCGTCTATCCGCACAAGAGCATCGACGATCATCCCGTCATCGTCGGCGACAGCTTCGAAGGCGGTCGCTACACGGGCCGCAGCGGCCTGCTGGGCGGCGCGGTGGCGAACAACCTTACCGCCTATGTGAACCAGTCGGTGCGTTATGATGTGCTCGACGCGCCCTTGGGCTACAACATCGGCGACGGCATCGCGCGCGTCCGTCCGACCTATAAGAGCGGCTACGCTATCCAGGTCGGCAGCGCCAAGTTCGTCAGCGCGCTGGGTCGTCTGGTCGGCAACCAAAACCGTCCTGTGTCGCTGATCTCGGGTCGTGTGACGCCCCTTGATGATGCGAACGCACAGCCCGAACTGTTCTTCACCAACTCGGTTGGACGGTTTGCGGTGCAGAACCTGGAGCCGGGCAAGCGCTATCGCGTCGAACTGTTCTCCACGCCGGCGCTTGGGTTCGAGTTTACGGTTCCTGCGGACAACGAAGGTCTGCTTGATCTCGAGACCATTACCGTTCCGCTCGACATGCCCGAAGCCTGAGCCCAAGACTTAGCCGAGGAGGCTGAAATGTCCCGTAATTGTACATCCGCCCTGCTCCTGGCCGCCGCTGCTGCGACAGCGACCTTGATGGCGGCCGCGCCCAGCCAGGCCGCGCCGGGCTGCCAACTGGTGATCGAATCCGGCGCCGATCAATGGATGATGCGCTACGAGCCGTTCGATCAGGACGTGGCCGTGCAGGAATTCGATGTCGCCGTGGTGAACCAGGGCGACGGACCCTGCACCGCCGTCAGCCGCGTCGAACTGCGCGGCGAGCAGTTTGGCCTGGTCAACGAAGCCGGCGCCCAGCGTATGGCCTACGCCTTGGTCGACGAGCGAGGCGGCGCGGATGTCACGCCGCGCGCGGGCCAGAGCGCGCGCCGCATCGGGGTGCGGCCGCTCAACCTGGCGGCCGGAGAGCGTGGTCTGATGCGCTTCTCCTTCACCGCCGCCCCGGCTGAAACCCTGTCGGCGGGTCTCTATTCCCAGAACGCCTTCATCAATCTGGAAACACCGGACGGCCGACCGCTGGCGGAAAAGCCCGTCACGCTTAGCCTCCAGGTGCCGTCAGCCGCCGTCATGGGTCTGAAGGGCGAGTTTCGTCGCAACGGCGGCACGCCGACGATCGACCTGGGGGAACTGACCCAAGGTGTTCGGCAACTGCGCACGACCCTCTATGTTCTGAGCACGGCCGGATACACCGTGTCGGTGGCGTCGCAGAACCAGGGCCGCCTGCGTCAGGGCGCCAGCGAATGGTATGTGCCCTATGGTCTGGTTCTGGGCGATCGCGACATGGACCTGTCGCGCGGCGGTCGGGTCGATGTGGTGTCGCGTCGCGCGCGACTGGACGACTATCCGCTGACCATCAGCGTCGGCAGCACGACCGCCAAGCGCGCCGGCGATTATTCCGACATCCTGACCTTCACGGTCGCCGCACTTTAAGCGCCGGAGCCAACAAAAAGAGGCGGGGACGTCGCGCGTCCCCGCCTCTCTTCAATTGGGATGGATATGGTCGTCGATCAGATCGGCTGAATCGTCAGGGCCAGGATCAGCGGCTGTTCCAGTTCGACGTCGTCGAAGCGATAGGACACCGAACGGATCGTCGCGATGCTGGAGCGGCGCAAGGTCTGCATGCCGGACTTGTCCAGATCAAACGTCCGGTCGCCGTAGAACATCACCGCCTTTTCGGTCAGCGACAACGGGCGATACTGGGCCGAGACGGTGAAGCCGCCGGGGCTGTTGCAAGCCTCGACCACCTCTCCAGAGCGACCGGCGGCCGCCAGGACGGGCGAGGTTGGCTTGACCCAGCAGGCGACCGGCACAGTGGCGCGAAGGCGATAGGTGCCGCCTGCGGTCGGCCCGGCGAAGGCGGGGGCGGCGGCGGCGACCAGGCCGAGCCCGAGCGTGGCGGCGGCGAGAGCGCGAAGGATACCTTGGGTCATCTGCGGTTCCGATCTGCACATTGCAGAGGAACACTAGATCGTCGCCCGTTAATGTCACGCGAGCGAACACGCCTAACGCGGCTTAACCTTGATCGCCGATGTTAATGCGTCAGAAGGCATGATATTATGCACGGGAATACTAAAACGCGTCAGCCCTGATCTCTCTTTCAGCTCACCGCGCCGGACTTAGGCGGTCTGTTCGATGGCTGCGGCCGCTTCGTTCTCGCGCGCATAGCGCTGGGCGATGATGGTGCAGGCGAACAGCTGAATCTGGTGGAACAGCATGATCGGCAGGACGATCAGCGGCACCGCGTGACCGGCGAACAGGATGCCGGCCATGGGGATGCCGGTGGCCATGCTCTTCTTGGAGCCGCAGAACAGGATGACGATCCGGTCGGGCCGATCGAACTTCAGCGCGCGGCCGGCGAAAAGGGTCAGGGCCAGGACGATGGCTAGCAGGGCGATGTTCAGACCGATGACCTTGGCCAGATCCAGCGGCGCGACCTGGGACCAGACGCCGGCGACGACGCCCTCGCTGAAGGCGGCATAGACGATCAGCAGGATGGAGCCGCGGTCGACCAGGCCGGTCAGTTTGGCGTGGCGGGTCAGCCAGTCCTTCAGCAGGGGGCGGCACAGTTGGCCTACAGCGAAGGGGGCCAGGATCTGCAGACCGATGTCGAGAATGGACTGCAGATGGATGCCGCCATTGGCGCCGCCGATCAGCAGGGCGACCAGCAGCGGCGTCACGATCACGCCCAGCAGGTTCGACAGGCTGGCGCTGGTCAGGGCGCCCGCGACATTGCCGCCGGCGATGGAGGTGAAGGCGATGGACGACTGCACCGTGGACGGCAGCAGGCACAGATAAAGCATCCCCGTCAGCAGATCGGGCTGAAGCGATCCTCGCATCAGAAAGACCAGGCCCAGCCCCAGCAGCGGAAACAGCAGGAACGTCGACAGGAAGACCGTGCCCTGAAGCCGCCAGTGCATCAGGCCGGCCCCGATGGCCGCCGGCGACATTCGCGCGCCATACAGAAAGAACAGCAGGGCGATGGCGGCCTTGACTACCCCGTCCATGACGACGGCCGCCTGTCCGCTGGCGGGAAACAGCGCCGCCAGGATCACCATGCCGATCAGGGCCAGCAGATAGCCGTCGATCGGCAGGCGGGACAGGAAACGAGGCATGGACGGCTCAGGCTGCGGCGGGGTGACGCACAGATAGGCGCATCAGCCCCCGCATTGAACCCGCGTCTTCAGGCCCCGGCGCGGTTCTTGACCAGATCGTCTACGACCGACGGGTCGGCCAAGGTCGAGGTGTCGCCCAGAGCGCCGATCTCGTTCTCGGCGATCTTGCGCAGGATGCGGCGCATGATCTTGCCCGACCGGGTCTTGGGCAGGCCCGGCGCCCACTGGATCACGTCGGGGGCGGCGATAGGGCCGATCTCGTGACGAACGTGAGCGACCAGGGCCTTTCTCAGATCCTCGGTCGCCTCGGCCCCGTTGTTCAGGGTGACATAGGCGTAGATGCCCTGGCCCTTGATGTCATGGGGATAGCCGACGACCGCCGCCTCGGCGACATCGTCGTGCAGGACCAGCGCGCTCTCGACCTCGGCCGTGCCCATCCGGTGGCCGGAGACATTGATGACGTCGTCCACCCGGCCGGTGATCCAGTAGTAGCCGTCCTCGTCGCGACGGCAGCCGTCGCCGGTGAAGTAGCGGCCCGGATAGGTCGAGAAATAGGTGTCGAAGAAGCGCTGATCGTCGCCATATACGGTACGCATCTGGCCCGGCCAGCTGTCGGTGATGCACAGGTTGCCGGAGACGGCGCCCTCCAGCGGCTGGCCCTCGGCGTCCACGATCTGAAGCTCGACGCCGGGCAGGGGCAGGGTCGCCGATCCGGGCTTCAGGTCGGTGGCGCCGGGCAGGGGGGTGATCAGATGGCCGCCCGTCTCGGTCTGCCACCAGGTGTCCACGATGGGGCAACGGCCGTCGCCGACTACCTCGTGATACCAGCGCCAGGCCTCGGGATTGATCGGCTCTCCCACCGTGCCGAGCAGACGCAGCGAGGCGCGCGAAGAGGCCTTCACCGGCGCATCGCCCTCGCGCATCAGGGCGCGCAGGGCCGTGGGCGCGGTGTAGAAGATCTCGACCTTGTGCTTGTCCACCACCTGCCAGAAGCGGCCGGCGTCGGGATAGTTGGGGACGCCCTCGAACATCAGGGTCGTCGCCGCATTCGCGAGCGGGCCATAGACCATATAGGAGTGGCCCGTGACCCAGCCCACGTCGGCCGTACACCAGAAGACCTCGCCGGGGCGATAGTCGAAGACGATCTCGTGCGTCCAGGCGGCCCAGAACAGATAGCCGCCCGTGGTGTGCAGCACGCCCTTGGGCTTGCCCGTCGAGCCGGAGGTGTAGAGGATGAACAGCGGATCCTCGGCGTTCATCGGCTCGGGCGGGCAGTCGGTGTCGGCCTTGGCGGCCTCCAGCCCATAGTCGAAGTCGCGGCCCTCGATCATCGGCACGTCGGCGCCGGTGCGGCGGATGACCAGGACGGTGTCGACCTTCACCTTCGTCAGGGCCTCGTCGACATTGGCCTTCAACGGAATGTGCTTGCCGCCGCGCAGGCCCTCGTCGGCGGTGATGACCAGGTTGGAGCCGCAGTCCTCGATCCGGCCGCACAGGCTGTCGGGCGAGAAGCCGCCGAAGACAACTGAATGCACCGCGCCGATCCGCGCAGAGGCCAGCATGGCGTAGGCGGCCTCGGGGATCATGGGCAGATACAGGGTGATCCGGTCGCCCTTTGTGGCCCCATGCGCCTTCAGCACATTGGCCATGCGGCACACCTCGGCGTGCAGTTCGCCGAAGGTGATGTGGCGGCTGTCGGCGGGATCGTCGCCTTCCCAGATGATCGCCGTCTCGTCCTTGCGGTGGGGCAGGTGACGGTCGATGCAGTTCGCCGAGACGTTCAGGACGCCGTCCTCGAACCAGCGGATGCGGAAGTCTTCCTTGTTGAAGGAGACGTCCTTGATCCGGGTCGGCGGGGTGATCCAGTCCAGACGTCTGGCCTGTTCGGCCCAGAAGGCGTCGGGCGTTTCGCGCGCGGCGATCCGCGCCGCCTCGTACGCCTCCCGGTCCATGTGCGCCTTGTCGGCCCAGTCGGCGGGGACGGGATAGAGGGCGGGATCAGGCACGCGAGACGTCTCCGGCATCAATTCAGAATCCGTATTTGGCGAACAGGATCAGTCGGGTCATGTCGCCGCTGGCGCCGGTTTCGATCTCGCGGTCTGCGAACATCAGTTCGGCGCCGACATCAAACGCCGTAACCGGCGACCAGATCAAGTTGGCGTGGAAGCTCTGGGCCGAACGGTTGGCGGCCAGGCCTGTGAAGGCCAAGTCGTTGTCCACCTTCTGCGCCGACCAGATCAGGCTGGAACGCCAGCCGGGCGCCCAGACGTGGCGATAGGCGGCGAAGCCGGCGACCACGCCGATCGCATCCAGATCGCCCGCGCCGTTCAGCACCGCGTCGTTGGAGAAGTTCAGACCGACATAGCGGCCGATGCCTTCGCCGCCCGTCACCATCAGGCGCAAATCGTCCTTGGCGCCGACCTTGATCTTGGTCGAGGCGGACAGCCCCCAGCCGGTCGCGGTGGAGTCGATGTTGCTGGCCGGGCTCTGGTATTTCAGCTGGCGCAGCAGGCCCGCGATCTGGAAATCGCCCCAAGGCTTGGACACCGCATAGCGGGCGGTGAAGTCCGGGATGCTGTTGTCGTCAGCCACGATGCGGGCGCCCCCGCCGAACGGGGTCACGGTCGTCTCGGGGTTCTCGACAGAGACCGAGAAGGGACCGCGGGTGTAGCGGACCTGGACCTGACGGGCGAAGACCGTGCCTTCCGCCGCGCCGATGAAGTCGGCGGATTCAGGCAGGACGGCGGTGTTCTGGAAGTTCGTCCACTCCTGGCCGATCAGCCAGTTGTCGATGGTGATGAAGGCGCGACGCAGGGCCGGGTTGGCGGGACTGGTGGTCCGCTGGTCGCCGGCGCCGGGCAGGGTCTGAAAGTCCATCTCCATGCGGGTGCCGATCTTGTGGCCGCCGATCATGCCGTCGGTGGTCAGCCAGAACCGGGTCTGGCGGGCGTTGAAGTCGGTCGCCGTATCCTCATCGGTCCCGCCGATGGGGATGGAGCCGGGAATGTGGAATTCACGCAGCGCGTCGCCGTTTGCCGGGTCGCCGCCCGAGTAGCGGCTGGCGTAGGCGTCCACCTTGACGAAGCCGCCGAACTTGACCGTGTGGTCGCCGATGCGGAAGCCGTCGCTGGGCGCCGCTGGCGCCGTCGCCTGCTGGACCGGGGCGGGCGCGGCGGGGCGGGTTTCCAGGCGGATGATGTCCTGCTGTTGCGCCGCCTGCTGGGTTCGCGCGGCGACGACCTCGGACTTCAGGGCGTTCAACTGGGCTTCGAGCTGAGCGATGCGCGCCTCGAGCGCGGCCTGGTCCTGGGCCGAGGCCAGGTTGGGCGTCGCCATCAGCGCAACGGCGGCGGCTCCCGCCATCAGGCTTTTCGTGATCATGATGAACCTCCCGCGCCCGTCTCGCGCGGGCGTCCCTTTGACGACCTTTCCGCCTCCGGCCTCGGGGAGCCATTGGCCATTGGTCTAATTTCGACCAAAGTCGAACCGCGCCATGATGGCGACGACGCGGCCGGTCAGACGCCGCGCACGGAAGGAAGCCCATGGATCGCATCGTCGTCGCCGACGACCATCCGCTGTTTCGCGCCGCCCTGCGCTCGGCCGTCGACAAGGCGGCGCCGGGCGCGGAGGTGGTGGAATGCGCCAGCCTGGCCGAAGCCCGGGCCGCGATGGTCGCGGGACCCGTCGATCTGTTGCTGCTGGATCTGAAGCTGTCGGACAGCGAGGGCATGGCGGGCCTCGCCGCCGTGCGGGCCGAGCAGCCGACCGTGCCGGTGGCGGTCGTGTCGGCCAGCGAGGATGCGCGGGTGGTGCGCCACGCCCTGGGTCTGGGCGCCGCCGGCTTTATTCCCAAGTCTTCGTCCCTGCCGCAGATGGTCGAGGCGATCGCGGCCATTCTCGCCGGCGACAGCTGGGCGCCGGATGTGCCCGAGGCCGACGACGATCTGGCCGGCCGCGTGGCCAGCCTGACGCCGTCGCAGCTGCGGATCCTCGAAGGGCTGAAGGCTGGCCGGCTGAACAAGCAGATCGCCTTCGACCTTGGCGTCTCCGAAGCCACCATCAAGGCGCATCTGACCAGCGTGTTTCGAAAGCTGGGCGTTCACAACCGGACCCAGGCGGTGATCCTGGCCAAATCGCTGGACCCGGCTTAACTAGACAGGAAGGCCTTCAGCGCCGCCGGCTTGATCGGCTTGGGCAGAAGGACGGCGCCGGCCGCCGTGGCCTGTTCGTTCAGCCCGTCGCGGGTGTCTGCCGTGACCAGGGCGATGCGGCGCACGCCTTGGGGCCTCAGCCAATCGATGACGGCGAAGCCTTCCGGCCCATCGCCCAGATGCAGATCGACCACGGCGGCGTCGAACGGCCCCTGCGCCGTCTTGGCTGCCTCGACGCTGGCGACCAGCGTCGGCCGCGCGCCCCAGCGGGTGAGCAAGGCGTTCAGCGCGTCCAGAATCACCGGCTCATTGTCCACGCACAACACGCGCAGACCCGACAGCGGCAGGCGCGCCTCGCGCACCGGCGCGACGTCGGGAACCACATCGGCCGCGCTGCGCGGCACGGTGATCCGGAAGGTCGTGCCGCGCCCCACACGTGAACTCAGCTCCAGCGGGTGATCGAGCAGGCTGGACAGGCGGCGCACGATGGCCAGCCCCAGGCCTGCGCCCGGTTCGTCGACAGCGCCCGGCAGACGCACGAACTCGCCAAAGACGGTTTCGTGTTCGGTATCGGGAATGCCGCGTCCGGTGTCGCAGACGAACAGCTGCGCCGTCTCGCCCCGCCGACGCGCCCCGACCAACACCCGGCCGACATCCGTATACCGGATGGCGTTGGCCACCAGATTCTGCAGCATGGAGCGCAGCAGATCACGGTCGGACGCGACCCACAGGCGGCTGGACGTCACGGTCAGATCCAGACCCTTGGCCTCGGCCACGGGCGCGAACTCGCGGCGTAGTTCGTCGAACAGGCCGCCCAGCGACAGCCGCGCGACATTGGTCCGCACGCCGCCGGCCTCCAGCTTGGACAGGTTCAGCAGGGCGGTCAGCAGACGGTGGGCGCTGTCGATGGCGCGGTCCGCGTTGACGGCCAGGGTGCGGCTGGTCGCATCTTCCAGCGCCGGCTCCTCCTTCAAGGCGGCGATGAACAGGCGGGCGGCGTGCAGCGGTTGCAGCAGGTCGTGGCTGGCGGCGGCCAGGAACCGGGTTTTGGAGGCCGTGGCGTCCTCGGCCACGCGCCGGGCCTCGTCCAGTCGGGCGGTGCGGTCCGCAACGCGCGCCTCCAGCCGTTCGTTGGCCTCCTCCAGCTCGCGCGCGGCTTGGCGCAGGGCCGTGATGTCGGTGTAGCTGGTGGCGTAGCCGCCGCCGGGGATCGGCGCGCCGGAGGAACGCAGCACCCGGCCGTCGGGCTGCTGGCGTTCGTGGTCGTGGGGAATGCGGCGGCTCAGCGCTTCCAGCCGTCGCTCGACCCAGGCTTCGATGTCGTCGGGGCTCTCGCCGCGCTCGGCGTTCAGCCGATAGATGACGGCGATGGGCAGGCCGACGTGGACGAAGCCGGGTGGCAGGTCGAACATGGCGACGTAGCGCCGGTTCCAGGCGGTGACGCGCAGATCCTCGTCCACCACGATCACGCCCTGGTCGATATTGTCGAGCGTGGTCTGTAGCAGGTCGCGGTTGAACTGAACCGCCTGGGACGCCTCGTCCAGCATCCGCACCACGTCCTCAGGCGCGCGCCCGACGCCGGCCAGCGCCGCCGCGATGACCCGCCGGGCCGAGGCCGCCCCGATGGCGCCGGCCAGCATCCGTTCGGCGGCGCGCGCCAGGGCCGCGTCGGCCGGGTCGGCGTCACGCAGCTTGGTGTCTGTCTCATCGCCCCAGGCGGTGAAGGCGCGCTCGGCCCGTTCGTCGCCGATGAAGCGGGCGACCAGGGCGCGCAGATCGCCGACCGAGGCGCCCGACGGCGCGGGCCGGGCCTCCATCCAGTCCGGTCCCAGCCGATCCACGAAGGCGCGGGCCTGAACCCGGTCGATCAAGCGGGGCTGAGCAAAGCGCGACACGCCGACATAGGCCGCCAGGTTCAACGCCAGGCTGACCAAGACGCCGAGCGCCAGCGGATCCTTGACCCCCATCATGACGTGCAGGTGCCAGGGCGCGCTGGGCGACAGCTGCGGCAGGGCCAGCATGACGATCCAGACGCCCATCCCGACCGTCATGCCCGCCAGCGCCCCCTGCGCATGGCCGCCGCGCCAGAGGACCGCGCCGAACAGGGCCGGCGCCAGCTGGGCCATCGCCGCGAATGACACCAGCCCCATGGCCGCCAGGCCGCGCGACTGGTCCGTCGCCTGGTAATAGAGCCAGGCCAGCAAGAGGACCGCGACGATGGCCCCCCGCCGCACCTGAAGAATGGTCCCCGCCATGTCTGAGGCGTCGCCGCGCACCCGCCAACGCTCGCGCGCCAGGAAGGGCAGGATCAGGCTGTTGGACACCATGGCCGACAGGGCGACGGCCTCGACGATGACCATGGCGGTGGCGGCGGAAAAGCCGCCGACGAAGACCACGGCCGTCAGCAGGGTCTCGCCGCGCTGGAACGGCAGGGCCAGCACCAGCAGGTCCGGATTCACCGACGGCGCGAACAGGGCGCCCGCCGCCACCAGCGGCAGCACCGCCAGACTGGTCAGCAGCAGATAGAGCGGAAAGATCCACCGCGCCCGCTTCACGTCCGACGGCTGACCGCCCTCCACGAAGGCGACATGGAATTGGCGCGGCAAGCAGAAGATGGCCAGGGTCGACAGCAGGGTGATGGCGGTGAAGCGCGGCGTGACCTCGGGCGGCGCGGCCAGGGCGCCCAGGCCTTCGATGATGCGCGGGGGCGAGCCTTCGTTCAGCAGGAGGACCAGGGCGAAGACGGCGACGAACAGAAGGGCGCCCAACTTGACCATCGATTCCAGGCCGATGGCCTGGATCAGGCCGCGATTGTGCTCGGTCAGGTCGGGACGACGGGCGCCGAACAGGATGGCGAAGAAGGCCAGCACCCCGGCCAGCACCAGGACCGTCAGACCCTCGGATCCCGCAACCGGCGTGCCGGCGGTCAGCAGGGCGCCGGCCATCGACAGCGACTTCAGCTGCAGCGCGATATAGGGCAGCGACCCCAGGATGGCGACGACCGTGACCGCCGCGCCCAGGGTCTGGCTCTTGCCGTAACGCGAGGCGACGAAGTCGGCCATGGAGCCCACGTTCTCGCGCCGGGCGGCCGCCGCGATCCGGCGCCACAGCGGAAACAGCAACGTCAGGCCGATCACCGGGCCGATGTAGATGGGCAGATACTCCCACCCGTCGCGCGCCGCCGTGCCGACCGCGCCATAGTAGGTCCATGAGGTGCAGTAGATCGCCAGCGACAGGGCGTAGACCGACGGCCCCAGCCCCTTGCCGCGCGCGCGCGCCGACGGCCGTTCCTGAGACCAGGCGACGGCGAACAGCACTGCCATATAGGCGGCGACCAGGCCGAGGATCGTCAGGCTGAACATCGGGGCATCTGAACCGGGCACGGGGTGTTTCACAAGCGAAAGGCGGGCCGTCTTGCAACGACCCGCCCTTCATTCCGCCTGAAAGCAGGATCAGGCGTTCAGATCGACGTCCTTGCCTTCCTTGACCAGCAGGAAGCCCAGAACGACCGTCCCCAGGGCCACCACAATCGGGTACCAGAGGCCGGAGTAGATGTTGCCTGTCGCTGCCACGATGGCGAAGGCGGTGGTCGGCAGGAAGCCGCCGAACCAGCCGTTGCCGATGTGATAGGGCAGGGACATGGAGGTGTAGCGGATGTTGGTCGGGAACATCTCGACCAAGGCCGCCGCGATCGGTCCGTAGACCATGGTCACGTAGAAGCCGAGGATGAATAGGATCAGCACCACCATCGGCTTGTTGACCAGGGCGCTGTCGGCCTTGGCCGGATAGCCGGCTGCGGTCAGGGCCTCGCCCAGGCTCTTGTCCCAGGTCTTCTTCTGGGCGGCGAAGTCGGCCGGGGCCATGGCGTCGCCCCGGAAGCTGGGGATGACGGCCTGATCGCCGATACGCACCTCGGCGACGGTGCCGGCCGGGGCCGCGACGTTGGTGTAGGTCACGCCCGCCTTGGCCAGATAGGATTTGGCCACGTCGCAGGAGTGGTTGAACACCGTCTTGCCCACCGGATCGAACTGAAGATTGCAGTCGGCCGGATCGGCATAGACCGTGACCGGCGCCGAGGCGGCGGCGGCGGCCAGACGCGGGTTGGCGGCCTGCGTTAGGGCGTTGAACAGCGGGAAATAGGTCAGGGCCGCGATCAGGCAGCCGGCCAGGATGATCGGCTTTCTGCCCACCTTGTCCGACAGCCAGCCCCAGAAGATGAAGAAGGGCGAGGCGGCGACAAGCGCGATGGTCAGCAGCACATAGACCAGTGTGGCGTCGACCTTCATGACCCGTTCCAGGAAGAACAGGGCGTAGAACTGACCGGTGTACCAGATGACGGCCTGGCCGGCGGTGAGGCCCAGCAGGGCGATCAGCACGATCTTCAGGTTCGGCCATTTGCCGAAGCTGTCCTTCAGCGGGGTCTTGGAGCCCTTGCCCTCGGCCTTCATCTTCTTGAACGACGGGCTTTCGGCCAGCTTCAGGCGGATCCATAGGGAGACGCCCAAGAGCAGGATCGAGACCAGGAACGGAATGCGCCAGCCCCAGGCGGCGAAGGCCTCTTCGCCGACCGCAAGGCGGACGCTCAGGATCACCACGAGGCTCAGCACCAGGCCGGCGGTCGCCGTGATCTGGATGAAGGAGGTGTAGAAGCCACGCTTGCCCTGCGGGGCGTGCTCGGCGACGTAGGTGGCGGCGCCGCCATATTCACCACCCAGGGCCAGGCCCTGGATCAGGCGCATCAGCACCAGGATGATGGGCGCAGCGATGCCGATGACCGCATAGGGCGGCAACAGGCCGACGACGAAGGTCGACAGACCCATCAGCAGCATGGTGACGAGGAAGGTGTTCTTGCGTCCCCAAAGGTCGCCCAGCCGCCCGAAGACGATGGCGCCGAAGGGCCGCACCGCAAAGCCGGCGGCGAAGGCCATCAGGGCGAAGATGTAGCCGGTGGTTTCGTTGACGCCCGAGAAGAACTGGACGGTGATGATCGCCGCCAGAGAGCCGTAGAGATAGAAGTCGTACCACTCGATGACGGTGCCGACCGATGAGGCGAGGATGACCAGGCGATCGCTGCGATCGACGGTGTGCTCCTCTCCTCCGGACGCAAGGGGTGCGTCGGTTGCCATGTTCCATTTCCTCCCGTGTCGCCGTTATCGGCCGTTCTGCACATCCTTCAGGATGCGTGGAGGCCGACATTGACCGAGAGCGGGGCGGGTGGAGAGAGCGACTTTGGTCGAGGATCGTCGGTCGCCAAGGCGACCTTGGGGTCGAGGATCACCGCTCGCCCAGGGCAGTCAGCCGTCGATGGAGATGACCGGGCCGAGCTTGGGTTGCGCCTTGCCGCGACGGGCGCTGCGACGCTTCAGCCAGGTGCGGATGCGGGTCTGGATCGGATTGTCGATCGCGAAGTGGAAGGCGAAGGCGAAAGCGACCGCCGCCATGACGCCCAGGCCCCACAGGCCCCATTGAACGAAGAGGGGCAAGGCGACGCGCGCCTCGACCGCATTGACCACGCCGAACCAGACGATGCGGACCACCTCGTTGGAGATGAACATGGAGAAGGAGACCATGGCGGCGGTTTCGACCCACTTCGAGGGTTTGGTCACAGGCACGGCGCCGGCGGCCAGGATGATGATCGAGATCAGGGTCAGGGCGGCAAGGGCGTGCTTGTCGTGAAGCTGAAGCGCGAAGAAGCCGACGGCGGCCAGCACCCCGGCCCAACCGGCCAGGCGCGGGGCGATCCAGACCTTCTGGGCGAACCAGGCCAGGCACATGCCCAGGAAGAACAGCGGCAAGGCGCGGATGATGCCGTGGCGCATCGGCATCTGATAGACGGGATAGCCGAGGAACGACCAGCACAGCTGGTTGGCGATCAGATAGACGCCGACGCCGACGGCCAGGGCGGACCACGGGCCCAGACGCATCAGGCCGCGAATGATCCAAGGGAAGGCCAGATAGCAGCCGATCAGAGCCGAGATCGACCAGGTCGGCGCGTTCCAGCCCAAACCGCCATGCACGCCATAGGATTGCAGCAGTAGCAGCTGGGCCGGCAGCTGATCCCAGGCGAACCATTCGGGATTGCGGGGCGGCGAGCCGGCGGCGGTGGCCAGAAGCACGAAGGCGACCAGCGACAAACCCATGATCAGGTGGGCGGGCACGACGCGCAGGAACCGCTTCAGAAAGAAGTCGCCGGGCGACATCCGACCCTTGTCCACCGCCGCGCCATAAACACGCATCAGCACATAGCCGCTGTCGATCAGGAAGAAGTTGGTCAGCAGGAAGCCGCCGCGTTCGAAGATCGGATTGATCAGGTGGGCGAGCGGCTCGGGACCGGCGGCCTGGAAATGATGCAGGATGATCAGGAAGGCCACGATGAAACGCAGCGCGTCCAGCCAGCCGCCGCGGGCGATCTGAACTGTCTCATTGCGGGTCGAAATCAGGGACCAGGGCATCGTCAGCGCCTCCTTTGATCCCTTCACCGCAAGCGTCGGGCCAGTTCGCCTGTCAGGCGAACGTCACGACAGCACCAGACGCATGAACTCCTCGCGGGTGCGGGGGTCGTCGCGGACGACGCCGATCAGGTGGCTGGTCGACAGGCTGGCGCCGGGCGCATTGACGCCACGCAGGGTCATGCAGCTGTGCTCGGCCTCGATGACCACGCCGACGCCGTGCGGCTTCAGCACGGTCTGGATGGCCTCGGCGATCTCGGATGTCATCTTCTCCTGGATCTGAAGGCGGCGGGCGAAGCCGCGCACGACCCGAGCCAGTTTGGAGATGCCGACGACGCGGTCCGTCGGCAGATAGGCGACGTGCGCCTTGCCCACGACCGGCAGCATATGGTGCTCGCAGAAGCTGACGAAGCGGATGTCCTTCAGCACGACCAGCTGGTCGTAGCCGCCGGTCTCCTCGAAGGTCTTTTCCAGATAGGAGAGCGGATCGACCTCATAGCCCTGGAACAGCTCGCGGTAGCTCTTGGCGACGCGGGCGGGGGTTTCCAGCAGACCTTCGCGGTCCGGGTTGTCGCCGGCCCATTCGATCAGGGTGCGGACGGCGGCTTCGGCGTCGGCCTGGGAGACTTTGGAGGCGGGGGCGTCTGTCATGGCGGCCTAGATAGCGGAGCGCTTGAGGGAAGGGGAGAGGGCGAGCCGTCCCATTACGAGGCGGACGCGCGTTCAGACGGTGGAGTCGGAAAAAGAGAGTCTAATTCGTCTAATTCGTCTGAAATCGAATGGCTGGCGCTCCCCAAGGCGAAGGCGGGGAAGTCGGCATCGAAGCGGCGCCGTTCAAGGCCGCCGACGAGATTTTTCCGTGGTCAGGTCTGCGCGAAGACGCGTGTGGTTAGCGGCCTGTTAACCATCCTGTCGGCATTTTCTGCCCAGTAGTTTGCGGGAGCAGCCGATGAACGGCGCGGAAGTTCTGGACGTCGGGCGCGACGCCATCTGGCTGACGATCCAGCTGTGCCTGCCGGTGCTGCTGGTCGGCCTGGTCGTCGGCGTGGTGATCGGCCTGTTTCAGGCCCTGACGCAGATCCAGGAACAGACCCTGATCTATGCGCCCAAGATCATCGCCATCTTCGTTTCGCTGATCCTGTTCCTGCCGCTGATGGGCGCCCTGTTGGGCGGCTTCATGCGCCAGATCGCGGCCCGCATCGCGGGGATGTAGTGGACGCTTATGCGACCGCCGATCAGGTCTGGGCCGGGGGGCTGATCTTCGCCCGGATCGCGGCGATCCTGATGCTGATTCCCGGCTTCGGCGAGGCCTATGTGCCCCCGCGCGTGCGGCTGTCGCTGGCCCTGGTCATCAGTCTGGCGCTGTGGCCGGTGGTGCGCGGCTCGCTGCCGGGCCTGCCGGACAGCATGGGGCTGATGGTCGGCTGGATCATCCGCGAGGTGGTCGTCGGCCTGATGATCGGCCTCTTGCTACGCATGTTCATGAGCGCCCTGGCGACGGCGGGCGAGATCGTGTCGTTGCAGACGACGCTCAGCTTCGCCCAGACCGCCAATCCGATGCAGGCCCAGCCGGGCTCGACCATCGCCGCCTTTCTGGCCCTGCTGGGGGTGACGCTGCTGTTCGCCACCGACACCCACCACCTGTTCATCGCCGGCATGGTGGGATCGTATCGGCTGATCTCGCCGGCCCAGCCGCTGATGATGGCCGACTTCACCCAGATGGCCGTGCGGACCCTGGGCGACAGCTTTATGCTGGGGGTGCAGTTGTCGGCGCCGGTGCTGGTCTTTGCTTTGATCTTCAACCTGGCGTCCGGCCTGGTGGCGCGGGTCATGCCGTCGTTCCAGGTCTATTTCGCCGCCGCGCCCTTGAGTGTCATCCTGGGCCTGTCGATCTTCGCGCTGAGCCTGGGTGCGCTGGGCACCCTCTTCATCGACCGCTACCGCCGTCTGGCGGAGTATTTCGTGCTGGGAGGCCCTGGTGGCTGAAGGCGCGGATCCCGAGTCGAAAACCGAAGAGGCGACCCCGCGAAAGCTTGAGGACGCCCGAAAGAAGGGCGATGCGGCCAAGTCGCCCGACGTCGCCCAGGTGCTGTCGCTGGCGGGGGCGGCGGCGGTGATCCTGATGGGGGGGGGCTGGTTCGCCTCGTCCATCGCCGAACAGATGCTGCCCTTCATCGCCGCCCCGCACGAGATGCTGGGGGTGCTGAACTCGGGCGCCGGAAACCAGATCATGGTGCGCGCCGTCTGGGCCGTGGCGCCCTTTCTGGGAGCCGTCATGCTGGCGACCATCCTGGGCGGAGTCGGGGGCAATGTCGCCCAGTCCGGTCTGATCTTCACCGCCGAAAAGCTGAAGCCCAAATGGTCGGCGGTCAGTCCGATGCAAGGGTTCAAACGCATCTTTGGTCCCGACGGCCTGGCGCAATTCGTCAAGACCTTCCTGAAGCTGATCGCCGTGTGCGCCGTGTGCTGGATGGTGTTGAAGCCGCACCTGCGCGAGTTCGAGAACATGGCCTCAATCAGCCCGCTGGCGATCCTGCCGCTGGCGCGCGACATGGCGATCTCGCTGTTCGTGGCCTCGATCATCCTGCTGGGCGCCACGGCCGGGGCCGACTTCATCTGGCAGAAGATGCGCTTCGCCAAGCGGATGCGGATGACCAAGGAAGAGCTGAAGGAAGACTTCAAACAGTCCGAAGGCGATCCGCACATCAAGGCCAAGCTGAAGCAGATCCGCATGCAGCGCAGCCGCCAGCGGATGATGGCCAATGTGCCAAAGGCCACCGTCATCGTGACCAACCCGACCCACTACTCGGTCGCCCTGCGCTATGAGCCGGATCAGGGCGATGGAGCGCCGATCTGCGTGGCCAAGGGCGTCGACGCCCTGGCCCTGCGTATCCGCGAAGTGGCGACCGAGCACGGCGTGCCGATCGTCGAGAACGTGCCGCTGGCGCGCGCCCTGTACGCCACCGTCGAGGTGGACGAGGTCATTCCGCGCGAACATTTCGACGCCGCCGCCAAGATCATCGGCTTCGTCTTCCAGTCCCGTAAGCGCCGGTAAGGCGGCGTCAGGATTTGGGCGTATGATCGCAACACTGATTCGCGAGGCTGTATGACGTCCACCCGCCGCCCTTCGTTCGACCTGTTGTCCGGCGTGATGGCGTTCGGCGTCGTGGCGGCGATCGCGGCCCTAGCCTACCCGGCGTTTCGCGCCAACCCGACCTCGGCGCCGGGACTGGTGCTGATTCTGACCGTGGGCGCGATCGCCCTGATCGGTCTGTTCGGCTTCCGCCGGGCGGCGGACGCCAAGCCGAGCAGCGATGCGGCCATCGAGGTGCTGGACGCCATGGCCGAACCGGCGGCGCTGGTGTGGGATTCGGGGCAGATCCTGGCCTTCAACGCCGCCTGGTCCGAGGCCAATGGGGCGACCGGCGCCCTGCCGCGCGGCAAGTCGGCCCAGGCGCTCTACATGGCCTTCGCCCAGGCGCGCAAAGGCGAGCCGGGCCGCGCCATCGTCATGATCGGACAGCGCGAGGTCGAGGTCGTCATCGGCCAGATCGGCGATGGAAAGACGGGCGAGGGACGGTTCCTGATGCGCGCCGCGCCGGACGCCGTCCTGCCCATAGCCGCCGCGCCCGTTCACACGCCCGCCGCCGCGGCGACCGGCGAGGCGCGAGCCATGGCCGCCGGGGCGCCGTTCGGCTCGGCCGTGATCGGCGGCGACGACCTGTTTTCCGGCCGCGCGGAAGAAGCTAATCCGGCGCTGGCGGTCCTGACCGGACCGGGGGCGGCGCGCGATGCAGCCTTTGGTCATCTGTTCGATCCGGGCGGCATCGCCGAGGCGCGGCTGAAGCTGGCGGGCGGATCGTCGGGCCCGATCGAACTGGTCGCGCGGGCCTATCCCGACAAGATGCTGCATCTGTATGTGGCGCCCGAGGGCGACAAGCGGCGCATCTGGCTGTTCGACGTCTCGGGTCAGAAGTCGATGGAGCTTCAGCTCAACCAGGCGCAGAAGATGCAGGCCGTGGGCCAGCTGGCCGGGGGCGTGGCGCACGACTTCAACAATCTGCTGACGGCGATCCAGCTTCAGCTGTCGGGTCTGCTGGAACGGCACCCAGTGGGCGATCCGTCCTACGAGGGCCTGAACGAGATCCGCCAGACGGCCATTCGCGCGGCCGACCTGGTGCGCAAGCTGCTGGCCTTCTCGCGCAAGTCCACGGTGCGGCGCGAGCGGCTGGACCTGGGCGAACTGGTCGGCGAGTTCGCCATCCTGCTGCGGCGGCTGCTGCGCGAGGACGTCCGGCTGGAGACCGACTACGGACGCGACCTGCCGGTCGTGCTGGCCGACAAGTCTCAGCTGGAGACGGCGGTGATGAATCTGGCCGTCAACGCGCGCGACGCCATGCGCGGCGTGGTCGAGCCGGGCGCCGGCGTCGTCACCATCGCCACGCGCCGCCTGACGGGCGACGAGGCGCGAGCCCTGGGCTGGGTCGATGCGCCGACGGACGAGGTGGCCCTGATCGAGGTCTCGGACACAGGACCCGGCGTGCCGCCCGAACTGGCGGACAAGATCTTCGAACCCTTCTTCACCACCAAGGCGGTGAACGAGGGCACCGGCATGGGCCTGGCCACCGTCTATGGCATCGTGCAGCAGGCGGGCGGCCATATCACCGTCAGCAATATCGAGGGGGCGGGCGCCGCCTTCCGCATCTTCCTGCCGGCGGCGGGCGAGGCGGAACTGGCCGAGGTTCAGCCTGTCGAGGTCAAGGCCAAGGCGCCGCGCGACCTGTCGGGCGCCGGCCGCATCCTGTTCGTCGAGGACGAGGACGCCGTGCGCGGCATCGCCGCCCGGCTGCTGCGTCAGCGCGGCTATGAGGTGATCGAGGCCGCCGACGGCGAGGAGGCCCTGCTGCTGGCCGAGGAACACGCCGGCCAGATCGACATGATGATCTCCGACGTCATCATGCCGGGACTGGACGGGCCGTCCTTGCTGAAGAAGGCGCGCAAATATCTGGGCGACGCGCCGGTCATGTTCATCTCGGGCTATGCCGAGAGCGACTTCTCGGACCTGTTGCAGGACGAGACGGGCGTGTCCTTCCTGCCCAAGCCGCTGGACATCAAGACGCTGGCGGAGCGGGTGAAGCAGGAGTTGCACGCGGGCTGATCGCCCGCATGAAGGGCGGGGTCAGGCGGCGCGGCGAAGCGCGGACGGCGCCTTTACATACAGGCCCCGGCGGCCGTTCACGGCGCGGAAGGCGACCGTCTCGCCTTCCAGACTTTCGTCCACGCCCAGAAGAAGGCACCCGTCATCGACCAGGCGGCGCTCCAGTCCGTCGAGAAGACGCGCCCGGCGCGACGGGTCCATATCGGTCATGACATTGCGGCAGAAGATGACGTCGAAACGGGCGTCATCGGTCGGTTCGTCCAGCAGGTTGGCGCGACCGAAACGCACGGCGTCGGCCAGTTCGGCCTTGACGATCCACTGGTCTTCACGCGGTTCGAACCAGCGCAGCATGGTCTTGGCCGTAAGCCCGCGCTGGATCTCGAAGCCGGTGTAGAGGCCCGAGCGCGCCTTCTCGATCGCGCGCTGCGACAGGTCGGTGGCGACCAGATCGACATCGACGCCGATCTCCCTGGCCGTCATGGCGATGGACCAGGCCTCCTGGCCGGTCGAGCAGCCTGCCGACCAGATCTTGATCCGTCCGTCGGGCCGCGCCTTGGACAGGGCCGGCAGCAGTTCGGTTTCGAGAATGCGGAAAGGGGTGCGGTCGCGACGGAACCAGGTCTCGGCGTTCAGCAGGGCCTCGATCACCGACCAGGCCAGCGAGGCGACCGGATTGGCCCACAGGTTCGTCAGCAGAGCCTCGACATTGGCGTAGCCTTCGCGCCGCGCGATCGGACCCAGCCGGTGTTCGGCAAGGTGGATGCGATCCCGCGACAGCCGATAGCCGGCGCGGGTGGCGAGAAGGGACTGCAGCTTGTCGAAGTCCTCAGGCGTCATGCGGCGATCGCTCCGACCTCCGTCAGCTTGGACTGCAGGATTTCGCCGTCGAACGGCTTCATCACATAGTCGTCGGCGCCGGCGGCCAGGGCTTCGGCGATCCGCTCGGGGCGGGTCTCGATCGTGCAGAACAGCACCTTGGGTTGCTTGCCGCCCGGCATGGCGCGCAGGCGACGCAGGAAGGTGATGCCGTCCATCACAGGCATGTTCCAGTCCACCAGCAGGACGTCGGGCATGGCGCCGGTGCAATAGGCCAGGGCCTCGGAACCGTCCGCAGCCTCATCGACCTCATAGCCCAGGCCCTCGACGATGCGGCGCGCAACCTTGCGGATGATGCGGCTGTCGTCGACGATCAGGCAGGTTCGGAAGTCCAAGGTCGATCCCTCAATGACACGACGGCTTTCGCCCGTGGCGCATGGACTGTTTTTATCTCAAACGCCAGTTAATGAGTCGTTTGGAAACGCCTCAGGCAGGCATTCGCGCGACCAGTGCGACCTTTCCGTCTTCAACCTTGACGCGTAGAGCGCCGCCGGCCTCGTTCACGGTCAGCCACAGCCAGTAGGGCTGGATCCATTGGCCGGCCAGGCCCTCGACCAGGCGTTCGCCGGCCAGACCCGTGACCGCCTCGGGCTTCAGCCGGGCGCGGGCGCCCTCGGCGAAGCCTTCCAGATAGAGCAGGCCGTTTTCCACCCGCGACTGAATGGTGGCGACGCCGCCCATCGGCAGGGCGCCGACGGTCAGATAGGCGAGGTTGGTCAGGGCGCGGGCCTGGGGCTTGGTGAACTCGCCGTCGGCGATGCGCCAGTCCAGCGAGGCGCGACCCCCCTGGACCATGCCGGACACCAGGCTTTCGATCTCGCGGGCGGTGAACGTCTCGCTGGTCGTGGCGGCGCCGAAGGCGACGCGGGCGAAGTGCACGAGGGCGACCATCTTCCTGGCGCTCTGCTCGATCAGGGCCAGGGCGTCGTCGCGCATGTCCTGAGCCGTCGGGTCCTGCATCAGGTCCAGGCCCGAGACGATGGCGCCCGACGGGCTGATGAAGTCATGGCACAGCTTGGCCGCGATATAGGTCGCCAGCTCGGTCGCATCGACCGGAAGGTCCAGCGGAGCGGCGTCTGTGTCGTGGGGGGAGGTCATGATGTCTGGCGCGCTCAGGTCACAGTTCGTGTCGCGCGCGAAGTTGGAGTGATTTGCCGGTTCATGGAACCGCCCGGATGGTCTATCGACCCGCCAATGACGACCTCTTTGACACCTGCTCTTGAGCGCGATCTGACGTCCGGCGCGCTGTCCCTGGCCATCGCCGAGATCGCAGAGGAGGCCGCGCGGCTGATCCTGCCCTATTGGCGCGCAGGCACGGCGGTCGAAACGAAGTCGGACGATAGTCCGGTGACCCAGGCCGACCGGGCGGCCGAGGCTCTGATCCTGGAACGGCTGGCGGCCCTGTATCCGGGCGTGCAGACGGTGGCGGAAGAGGCCGTGTCGGCCGATGGCGCGCCTGAAACCGCCGAGGACTGGTTCTGGCTGATCGATCCGCTGGACGGCACGCGCGGCTTCGTGCGCGGCGGCGAGGCCTTCACCGTCAATATCGCCCTGATCCATAACGGCTATCCGGTCGCGGGCGTGGTGACGGCGCCGGCGACGGCGACGACCTGGCGCACCGACAAGCCCGGGGGCGGCGCCTTCCGGCGTCAGTTCGGCGCCCTTCAGGCCGGCGAGGCGCATTCGGGCGAGGACTGGCGCCCGATCCGGGTGCGCGACCGGCCGCAGGAAGGCATGGCCCTGCTGAGCCACAGCGTCACCGACGAGGAGGCGACGCGTCTGGCCGCCCGTCACGGCTGCTCGCATTGGCAGGGGACGGATTCGTCACTGAAGTTCTGCCTGATCGCCGAGGGGCGGTTCGATGCCTATCCGCGCACGGGCCCGACCTCGGAATGGGACACCGCAGCAGGCCAGGCGGTGTTGGAAGCCGCCGGCGGGCGGGTTCTGGCCGATGACGGGCAGCGGATGGCCTATGGAAAGACGCGGTTCCTGAACGGGGCCTTCGTCGCCATGGGCGGCTGAGGTCTAGGCCCTCAGAAGCGCCTCGGCGCGATCGGCAAGGGCGTCGACGCCCATTTCCCGGGCCGTCATCGCCGCCTCGCCCAGGATCAGCCCCAGATCGGTCGGGACGACGCCGCCCAGCCGATGCCGCGCCAGCATGATCTCGGCCATACCGATCTGATCGGCGGCCCAGTCGAGCGGCGTCGCCGTCGCCATGCGCGCCCGCAACCGGGTCTCCAGCGTCATCAGGGCGGTCAGGTTCTTGACCGCTTCGGCCAGGGCCACCTCACGCGTGATGCGCCGCTCACGCGCCAGGGCGCCGATGATCAGTCCGCCGCCCTGCGTCAGGGCTTCCGCCTGGGTCAGCAGCATCAGCGGTTGGGCGTCGTCGCCGATGCGCAGCACCTGGATCGCGGCCCAGTCCAGCGGGCTGTGATCCGGGGTGAACTGATCGGCGGCGGCGTCGAACATGATCCGCCCCTGGTTGCGGGCCTCGTCATGCCCCGCGATCGCGGCCAGGGCCGACAGGCCGGCGCCGCACAGGGCCAAGGCGCGGGCGCGGGTCAGGGGGCGATGGTCAGGGGATGCGGCCTCGACCAGGGCGCCCAGGTCGCGGCCTGCCTGATCCAGCAGATGCACGTCGCGCTGGACCACGCCCATTTCCAGCGAAAGGGCCGCGCGATCCATGCGCAGATCCATGTCCTCGGCGTCGTCCCTGCGCACCGCCTCATCGATCAAGTCAGCCGCCTGCTGAAGGCGGGCGATGTCGCCGCTCAGCCGGGCCGTGCGGACCGTCAGCCGGGCGTGAAGCGCGGCCATGCCGACGGCGATACGTCGGCTGCGCGGCTGCCCGATCGCCGCAAGGGTCGTCGCCGCGCGGTCCAGACGGGCGGGATCGCCGCACAGATCAAAGCGCAGCATCAGCACCGCAGCCTTGGCCATGGCGGCCCGCGCGATCTGATCTTCGCCCACGGCTGAACGCGCCAGGCTGTCGGCGCAGCGTTCGGCCCGGTCCAGACTGTCGGGGGCGCCGGTGCGCCGGGCGTGTTCGCGCCACAGGGCGCAGGCGCGGTTTTCGGTCTCGAAGGGGCGGGCGCAGGAGACGCGTCCGGCGTCCGTGGCCTCGCGTCGCGCCTCGGCGCGCAGCAAATCCGCGCCGATCAGTTCGACCCAGCCCAGGTCTTCGCTCTCTCGCGCCTGGGCGAAGAGTTTTCGAAGATCACGGCCGAATTCGAACATGCTGGACCTCGGTTATCCCGCTTCGGGACGCAGACTGCGTCACCTGCGACGTCCAATGCAAACGCAGCGCCGGGAATGCGGTTCGGCTTGGCCTTAAGCCGGCGACCTAGTCGAGTTTCGGCGTCTTCTGCTGGCAGCGTTGCAGGTTCGCGCGCGCCTCGGGCGCCTCGGCGTTGAGCTGACGCACCGCAGCGATGCGCGCGCGGGTCTGATCGGCCTCGGCGGCCGGCGCCGCCTTGCCCGCCGCCGTCGCGGCCTGCATGGCCGCCAGGGACCAGTAGAGCGCGGCGTCATACAGCCGCCGTCCCTGGGCGCTCTCGCCGCCTTCAAGCTCCGACGCGGCCTGGGTCAGGCCCGCACAACGTACCGCCTCCTCATACGAAACCAGCCCCACGGAAGGGGCGGCCTGCAGCATAAAGACGGTGCTGGCGAGGGCGAGAAGCGTCGACATGACCTCAGAATGGCTCAGCTACGTGACCAAAGGAAGTCGTTAGCGGCGCCCGGCCTTAGCCGCGCTCCTTCGTCTTGGTGAAGGCGATCTTGGGGAAGCGTTCGCCGACATAGCCGGTTTCCCAGCTCGACTTGGCCAGGAAGACCGGGGCCTGGTCGATGTCGCGCGCCATCTGGGGGCGGTATTTGCCGCTGAAGTCCTCGACGTCCGCGTCGGAGCCCTCCGCGCCTGGAGCGATCCAGCGCGCCTCTGCGTAGGGGGAGGGTTCGAAGACGACGTCCAGGCCGTACTCCTCGCCCAGACGGTCTGCCATGACCTCGAACTGCAGCTGGCCCACGGCGCCGACGATGAAGTCCGAGCCGATTTCGGGACGGAACAGCTGGGTCACGCCTTCCTCGGCCAGACCTTCCAGAGCCTTCTTGAGGTGTTTGGCCTTCAGCGGATCCTTCACGCGAACCCGTTGCAGGATTTCCGGAGCAAAGTTCGGCAGGCCGGCGAAACGGACCACGCCGCTCTCCGACAGGCTGTCGCCGACGCGCAGCACGCCGTGGTTCGGAATGCCGATCACGTCGCCGGCGAAGGCGTCGTCGGCCAGTTCGCGATCCGAGGCGAAGAACATGATGGGCGCATTGACCGACAGGGACTTGCCGGTGTTCTGCACCTTCAGCTTCATGCCGCGCTTGAAGGCGCCCGACGCCATACGGAACATGGCGATCCGGTCGCGGTGATTGGGGTCCATGTTCGCCTGGACCTTGAACACGAAGCCGGTGACTTCGTTCGAGCCGGGCTCGACCTCGGTCTCAACGGGGGCGGGGGCGTTGCGGGTCTCGGGCGGCGATTCCTTCTTCGCCTTCATCACCTTGGGCGCCGGGGCCCAGTCGCCGATGGCCTTCAGCAGTTCGTCGATGCCGAAGTGGCGAAGCGCCGATCCCCACAGCACCGGGGTCATGTGACCTTCCAGGAAGGCCTGGCGGTCGAATGCCGGATAGCCGCCCTCGACCAGTTCGACGGCCTCGGCCAGGTTGTCTTGTTCGCCCGCCTCGAAATACTGCGCCGCCTGGTCCAGCGGCAGGGCGGGGGGGTGTTCGGGATCCTCGGCCGACCCGGCGGCCTTGCGGGTGTAGGGCTGGAACCGGCCGGTTCCGACCTCGACCATGCCGCGCAGGCGATTGCCGCTCTCGGCGGGCCACCAGATCGGGGCGGGGTCCAGCTGAAGGCGTGACGCGATGTCGTCCAGCAGGGCCATCGGGTCCTGGGCCTCGCGGTCCAGCTTGTTGATGAAGGTGATGATCGGGATGTCGCGCAGGCGGCAGACCTCGAACAGCTTCAGCGTCTGCGGCTCGATCCCCTTGGCGGCGTCCAGCACCATGATGGCGCAGTCGGCGGCGGTCAGGGTGCGATAGGTGTCTTCGGAGAAGTCCTCGTGCCCGGGCGTGTCGAGCAGGTTGAACATCTTGCCGTCGTGCTCGAACGTCATGACCGAGGCCGAGACCGAGATGCCCCGCTCCTTCTCGATCTTCATCCAGTCGGACCGCGTCCGCCGGTTCTCGCCGCGCGCCCGCACGGCGCCGGCCGCACGAATGGCGCCGCCGGCCAAGAGGATGTGCTCGGTCAGGGTCGTCTTGCCCGCATCCGGGTGGGCGATGATGGCGAAGGTGCGACGGCGCGCCGCTTCTTCAGGCAGGGTCAAGGAAGACATGGCGCGCGACTAGCGCGGACACGCCTCAAAGTCACGGGATTGCACCGGATGAAATAACCCCTCGCCACGAAGGGCTATCGGAGTCATGCTCGGTTCTGGAGGAGACGATCAGGCCGTCAGAGTCCGACTCTCCCCTCCCGGATCGATCCGGGATCATAGGGAAAGGACAAGGACGATGGCTGTCATCCATCCTCAAGATCGTATCGCCCACGCGCCGCGTGAGCGGGCGCCGCTGCATCCGGCGGTGGGGCTGGTCGTCGGCTTCGGCTTTATCGTAGCCGTGGCGACGCTGGTCCATGTGGTGTTCAACGCCGTCTTCTGACGGCGTTTCAGGCCGCGATCAGGCGGCCAGGCGGTTCCAGACGGCGCGGTCGGCGGAGACGGCGTCGAGGCGACGGCCCTTGGCCTGAAGCTGGCGCATCACCTGTTCGGGCAGGGTGCAGAAGCGCGGCTCGACCAAGTCCGGATTGCAGGCGGCGGCTGGCGCCGCGAACAGGGCGGCGTTCACGTCCGGACTGCGCTCGGCGATCAGCCAGGCCAGGCGACGGGCGCGTTCGGGATCGTTGCGATGAAGCAGCGGGTCCTCGGCGAACAGTTCGCAACCCAGTTCCAGCAGATAGTCCAGACCCAGCTTCTCGAACCGGCGCGCGTCGGCAGGCGTGACCGGGCAGGCCTCGTCCAGGTCGAACACGACGTCGTTCAGAAGAAACAGCATGGGCGAGACGCTCGACTGACCGGACGCGAGTTCGTCCGTAAGCTCACAATAGGCGCCGTCGCTTGCGGTCCCGTTCACGGACGCGGTTAAGCGTTTGTGACCAGCCGGGCTTCGCCCTGGACGAAAAGCGATGGCGATGACGCGACGTGACCCTTGCGCGGGCGGTCGGCCTCAGCTTACCTGATCACGCATTGTTACAGGCCGGCGTCACGCCGGAGAAAAGGCCGTCATGACGACCCACGAAGATCGCGCCGGGCTGAAGGTCGCGGCCGAACTGATCGCCCTGATCGAGCAGGATGTGCTGCCGGGGCTGGGGCTTGATGCAGCCGCCTTCTGGAGCGGAGCGGCGGCGATTTTCGAGCAGTTCGCGCCCGAGAACCGAGCGCTGTTGGCGCGACGCGACGCCTTGCAGGCGCAGATCGACGATTGGAACCGTGCGCGGCGGGGCCAGCCGTATGATGTGGCGGCGTCGCAGGCCTTCCTGAAAGAGATCGGTTATCTGGTCGAGGAGCCCGCGCCGTTCACGATCGGGACCGAAGGCGTGGACGCCGAGATTGCACGCATGGCCGGACCACAGCTGGTCGTGCCGGTGCTGAACGCTCGCTTCCTGCTGAACGCAGCCAATGCACGATGGGGTAGCCTGTATGACGCGCTTTACGGCACGGATGCGTTGGGCGACCTGCCGGCTGGCGGCGGCTATGACGCGGCGCGCGGCGCGCGAGTGGTCGCGCGAGCCAAGGCCTTTTTGGACGAGGCGGCGCCGCTGGCGGAGGGATCGCATACGGATGTCGCCGGCTGGTCGGTGATCGACAGCGCGTTGTCACCCGCGCTGAAGGATGCGGAACAGTTCGTCGGCTTCACGGGCGAGGCCAGCGCGCCCGCCTCGATCCTGCTGGTCAACAACGGGCTGCACATCGAACTGGTGATCGACCGCAGCCATCCGGTGGGGCGCAGCGATGCGGCGGGGCTGGCGGATGTGGTGCTGGAATCGGCCCTTTCGACCATCGTCGATCTGGAGGATTCCGTCGCGGCCGTCGATGCGGCGGACAAGGCCGAGGCTTATCGCAACTGGCTGGGTCTGATGCGCGGCGATCTGTCGGCGACGTTCAAGAAGGGCGGCGAGACACTGACCCGCGCTCTGGAGCCGGATCGCCAGTGGACCGCGCCGGACGGGTCGTCGGTGATCCTGAAGGGTCGCAGCCTGCTGTTCGTGCGCAATGTCGGGCATCTGATGACGACCCCGGCCATTCGTCTGGCGGACGGGTCGGAGGCGCCCGAGGGGATCATGGATGCGATCGTGACCAGCCTGATCGCCCTGTATGACATCAAGGGTCTGGGCGGGTTCGGCAACAGCGCGACCGGCTCGGTCTATATCGTCAAACCCAAGATGCACGGGCCGGAAGAGGCCGCCTTCACCGACCGTCTGTTCGATGCGGTCGAGGATCTGCTGGCCCTGCCACGTCATGCGATCAAGGTCGGGGTGATGGACGAGGAACGGCGGACCTCAGCCAATCTGGCGGCCTGCATCCAGGCAGTGAAGGACCGGATCGTCTTCATCAACACAGGCTTTCTGGATCGCACCGGCGACGAGATCCACACGGCCATGCAGGCCGGCCCGGTGGTGCGAAAGGCGGACATCAAGTCCAGCGCCTGGATCGCGGCCTATGAGGCGAGGAACGTCGCCATCGGCCTGAAATGCGGCCTGTCGGGCAAGGCCCAGATCGGCAAGGGGATGTGGGCGGCGCCGGACCGGATGGCGGACATGCTGGAGCACAAGATCGGTCATCCGAAGACGGGCGCGAACACCGCCTGGACCCCCTCGCCGACGGCGGCGACCCTGCACGCGCTTCACTATCATGCGGTCGATGTGTTCGCGGTTCAGAAGGATGTCGCTGGGCGCGAGACGCCGGGGCTGGAGGCTTTGCTGACCCCGCCGCTGGTGAATGGCGTCAACTGGTCCGAGGACGACGTGGCGGCCGAGCTGGACAACAACGCCCAGGGCATACTGGGCTATGTCGTGCGCTGGATCGATCAGGGGGTGGGGTGTTCCAAGGTGCCGGACATCCACGACATCGGCCTGATGGAGGACCGGGCGACGCTGCGGATCAGTTCGCAGCATATCGCCAACTGGCTGCTGCACGGGGTCTGTACGGCCGATCAGGTCGAGGCGGCCTTCCAGCGCATGGCGGCCAAGGTGGATGGGCAGAATGCGGGCGATCCGCTGTATCGGCCGATGGCGACGGACCCGGATAACAGTCTGGCCTATCAGGCGGCGCGGGCGCTGGTGTTCGAAGGCGTCGAGCAGCCGAACGGTTATACCGAGCCGTTGCTGCATGCCTGGCGGTCGAAGGCCAAGGCGGTTCAGTCCGTCTGACGCGCCTTGGGCGGAGCGGGCGGTTCCGGCGTCTCGGCCTCGTCGTCGGCCATGACGTCGTCGGCGGCGTCGTTGGCGGTTCGGGCGGGACTTTGCGGGCCGGTCGGTCGCGGTGGCGAGCCGACGCCGTAGCCGAGGCGCTTCAAGGCCTCCTCGCCGTCCAGGCCGAAGGCGGTGCGCAGGCGAAGATCGGTCTGGGGCACCGGCACCTCGACGCCCGCCGCATCCAGGGCGTCGGCGATCAGCCAGGTGTAGGCCGCGTGCATGGCCGCCGGGCGTTTGACGGCGTCGCGCGTCGGCCAGACCACCAGTTCGAATGACAGGCCCCGATCGCCAAAGGCCACCAGCCAGACCTGGCTCTTGCGGGCCTCCGTCTCCGGCAGGGTGAAGGGGCTGGCGCGGGCGGCGGCCAGAACCGCATCGCGCACCTGTCCCCGGTCCGAGCCATAGGCGACGGTGAAGGGCACATGGATGCGGCGGGTGTCGCCCTTCATCGTCCAGTTGGTGACGGGCTGTTCGATGAAGCGCGAGTTGGGCACCAGGACATTGACGTTGTCGTTGGTGCGGACACGGGTGGCGCGCGGGCCGATCTCCATGATGGCGCCGCGGATGCCGATGTCCTCGATCTCGATATAGTCGCCGACCGACACCATCCGGTCGAAGATCAGGAACAGGCCGGAGACGAACTCCTTGACCACGCCCTGCAGACCCAGACCCACGCCGATGCCGAGCGCGCCGGCGAAGACGGTCAGGGACGACAGGTTCAGCCCTGCCGCCGACAGGGCCGACATGACGCCCACGACGATGATGCCGTAGCCGGCCAGACGCTCCAGCAGATAGATCGCCTGACGGCTGCGGTCCGAGCGCTCGCGCACGCGGCGCAGCGACCGCGTCACCAGCCAATGAGCCGCGAAGGCGATCAGCAGGATCACGCCCGCGCTGACCAGACCGCCCAGCGTCAGATTGATCCCGGCGATGCGGGCGATCTGCGACTGCTCAATGGTGTCGAGGCCCAGCTTCTGGATCGGATTGGTCATCAGTTCCTAGAGCGTCCAGCGAACGGTCAAGGTTCCGAACCTAGATGGCGAAGTCCTCGATCGAGAAGCGCCCATCCAGCCAAGCGACGATGCGTTCAGCGGCGTCCTCGGGCGACATGGTCGTGGTGTCCACGACGATCTCGGGGTGTTCGGGCGCTTCATAGGGGCTGTCGATGCCGGTGAAGTTTTTGAGCTCTCCCGCGCGGGCCTTCTTGTACAGGCCCTTGACGTCGCGGGCTTCGGCGACCGCCAGCGGCGTGTCGACGTGAACCTCGACGAACTCGCCCGCGCCCAGCAGGTCGCGGGCCAGACGGCGTTCGGCGCGGAAGGGCGAGATGAAGCTGACAAGGACGATCAGGCCGGCGTCCACCATCAGTTTGGACACTTCGGCGACGCGGCGGATGTTCTCGACCCGGTCCTCTTCGGTGAAGCCGAGGTCACGGTTCAGGCCGTGGCGGACATTGTCGCCGTCGAGCAGATAGGTGTGGCGACCGTCGGCGTGCAGCCGCTTTTCCACCAGATCGGCGATGGTCGACTTGCCCGCGCCCGACAGGCCGGTCAGCCAGACGACGCGGCCTGTCTGGTTCTTGATCGTGGCGCGCGCCGCCTTGTCGACCGAAAGCGCCTGCCAGTGGATGTTGTGGGCGCGACGCAGGGCGAAGTGCAGCAAACCCGCCCCGACTGTGCGGTTCGAAATCCGGTCGATCAGGATGAACCCGCCCAGGTCCTTGTTCTCGGCATAGGGGGCGAAGGCGACGGGGGCGTCCAGCGACAGGTTGCAGACGCCGATCTCGTTCAACTCCAGCCGCTTGGCCGGCTGCTGCTCCAGGGTGTTGGCGTTCACCTTGTGCTTGGGCTCGGTGATGGTGGCGCCCACCAGCTTGGCGCCGATCTTGAGCAGGTAAGGCCGGCCCGGCAGCAGGGGTTCGTCGTCCATCCATACCACCGTGGCCTCGAACTGGTCGGCCGCCTCGGGCGGGGCGTCGGCGCTGGCCAGGACGTCGCCGCGCGAGACATCGATCTCGTCGGCCAGGGTGAGGGTGATCGACTGACCAGCGACGGCCTGATCCAGGTCGCCATCGGCGGTGACGATCCGGGCCACGGTCGAGGTTTTGCCCGACGGCAGGACGCGGACGGGATCGCCGGGGCGCACGGTCCCGGCGACGATCTGGCCGGAGAAGCCGCGGAAGTCGAGGTTGGGCCGGTTGACCCATTGCACCGGCAGGCGGAACGGATCGGCCTGAAGATCGTCGCCGACCTCCAACGTTTCCAAGAGGTGCATCAGCGGCGGGCCGGCGTACCAGGGCGAATGGGCGCTGGGCTCGGTGATGTTGTCCCCGCGCAGGGCCGACATCGGAATGGCGTCGAACGTCTTCAGCCCGATCTGACCGGCGAAGGCGCGGAAGTCGGCGTCGATGGCGTCGAACGCGGACCGAGACCAGCCCATGAGGTCCATCTTGTTGACCGCCAGGATGACGTGGCGGATGCCCAGCAGGCTGACCAGATAGGCGTGGCGGCGCGTCTGGGTCAGCACGCCGCGCCGGGCGTCGATCAGGATGACGGCGGCGTCGGCGGTTGAGGCGCCGGTGACCATGTTGCGGGTGTACTGTTCGTGACCCGGCGTGTCCGCGACGATGAACTTCCGCTTTTCGGTCGAGAAGAAGCGATAGGCGACGTCGATGGTGATGCCCTGCTCGCGCTCGGCGGCCAGGCCGTCGACCAGAAGGGCGAAGTCGATGTCGCCGCCCTGGGTGCCGACACGACGGCTGTCCGCCTCCAGCGCCGCCATCTGATCCTCGAAGATCATCTTGGAGTCGTACAGCAACCGGCCGATCAGGGTGGACTTGCCGTCGTCCACGCTGCCGCAGGTGATGAAGCGTAGCAGGCTCTTGTGCTGGTGGGCGTCCAGATAGGCGTCGATGTCGCGCGCGATTAGGTCGGACTGGTGAGCCATCAGAAATAGCCCTCCTGCTTCTTCTTCTCCATCGAGGCGGATTGGTCGTGGTCGATCATCCGGCCCTGGCGCTCGGATGTGGTGGTCAGAAGCATTTCCTGGATGACCTCGGTCAGGGTCGCGGCCGTGCTCTCGACCGCCCCGGTCAGGGGGTAGCAGCCCAGGGTGCGGAAACGGACGGACTTCATCTGCGGCGTCTCGCCGGGGCGCAGCCGGAACCGGTCGTCATCGACCATGATCAGGGCGCCGTCACGTTCCACCACCGGCCGTTCGGCGGCCAGATACAGAGGCACGATGGGGATCTGCTCCAAGTGGATGTATTGCCAGACGTCCAGCTCGGTCCAGTTTGAGATCGGGAAGACGCGGATACTCTCACCGGGCTTTTTGCGCGTGTTGTAGAGCCGCCAGAGTTCGGGCCGCTGAGTCTTGGGGTCCCAACGGTGTTCGGCGGTGCGGAAGGAGAAGATGCGCTCCTTGGCGCGCGACTTCTCCTCGTCGCGACGGGCGCCGCCGAAGGCCGCGTCGAAGCCGTACTGGTTCAGGGCCTGTTTCAGACCTTCGGTCTTCCACAGGTCCGTGTGCAGGGCGGAGCCGTGATCGAAGGGGTTGATGCCGCGTGCGAGGGCGTCGGGGTTCTGGTGGACCAACAGTTCGACGCCCAGATCGGCCGCCGCTTGTTCGCGCATCGCGTACATGGCGCGAAACTTCCACGTCGTGTCGACGTGCAGAAGCGGGAAGGGCGGCCTGGACGGATAGAAGGCCTTCTTCGCCAGATGCAGCATGACGGCCGAGTCCTTGCCGATCGAATAGAGCATGACCGGATGCTCGGCTTCGGCCGCCACCTCGCGCAGGATGTGGATGCTCTCGGCCTCGAGCCGCTGAAGGTGCGTCAGGCGTGCGGGGTGTAGAGCGTTTCGGCTTTCGGTCAGAATAACAGTGTCCACCAGCGGTATCTCCGTCGAACGGAGGTGAGAACGTCAATGTGCGCCAAGGAACAAGCGATGGATACTGCACTCGGCTGTGAGATTTTCGTCCCGCAGCGTCCGATTTCGCCGTCGGTGCGTAACGGAACCAGGGTCGCTGAAAGCGGCTTATGGCTTCAAACGGAAACGCTCATGTCCAGCCTGAAATCCCTCGCCGCATCCGCCGCCGCCGCGATCGCGCTGGCGGGATGCGTGACCGCACCGTCGCCTTCCGAATATCGCGCGCCGCAGCCGGCCAAGCCGGTGGATGTGCAGCGTCTGTGGTCCGGGCGCTGGCACGAGATCGCGCGTCTGCCGGATCGGTTGACCGACGGCTGCGTCGCCGGCGCGTCGATCTATACGCCGGTGGAGGGCACGCGGGTCGATGTACGCGACACCTGTCAGGTCGGCACGCCGGACGGCAAGGAAAAGGCCATCGGCGGACGGGGCGAAATCCTCGATCCGGGCACCAACGCCAAGCTGAGGGTCAAATATCTGGCCGGGTTCGTGACCTGGGATTATTGGGTGTTGGACCGGGCGGACGACTACAGCTGGTTCATCTCGGCTGATCCGACCTTCAATCGCCTGTTCATCTATACGCGCGATCTGCCCAGCGAGCAGCAGGTGCGCGCCTTGACCGAACGGGCGCGGGCCCTCGGGTACGACGTCAGTCGTCTGGAGTTCCCGGCCCAACCGGCGCGGTAAGGATCAAAGGCTATGCGCTCGTCACGGACGGTTCTGTTCGCCTCGACACTGCTCGCGACGGTGATCGGTTTGGGAGCCTGCGCCAGCGGGACAGCCTTGCCCGTTTCGGCCGGCTTTGGGCCGGACCCGCAACTGCCGGCGCCGAGTCAGGGCTTGCTGCCCACCGTCAACATCGCCCCGGCGTCGAGCTGGCCTGAAGGCGCGACGCCGGTCGCGGCGGCGGGTTTGCGCGTGCAAGCGTTCGCGACAGGCCTGGATCATCCGCGCTGGCTCTATCGCCTGCCCAACGGCGATATTCTTGTCGCGGAGTCGAATGCGCCGCCCAAGCCCGAAGACAAGAAAGGCGGTCTGCGTGGCTGGGTGATGGGCAAGGTCATGGCCAAGGCTGGCGCCGGTGTCCCAAGCCCCAACAAGATCGTCCTGCTGCGGGACGCGGACGGCGACGGCTCAGCGGAGATCAAGAGCGATTTCCTGACCGGACTGAACTCGCCGTTCGGCATGGCTCTGGTCGGCGACCGCCTGTACGTCGCCAACGCCGATGCGGTGGTGGCCTTTCCGTATCAGAGCGGCCAGACGCAGATCGACGCAGCGGCGACGAAGATCACGGACCTGCCCGCCGGCCGCAATCACCACTGGACTAAGAGCCTGGTCGCCGGCCCGGACGGCCGGCGGCTTTATGTCGGGGTCGGCTCCAACTCCAACGTCGGCGAAAACGGCCTGGACGAGGAAGTCGACCGCGCCGCCATCCTGGAGATCGATCCAGCGACGGGCGCGCGGCAGGTCTATGCCTCGGGCCTGCGCAATCCGGTCGGAATGGACTGGAACCCTCAGACCGGCCAGCTATGGGTCGCGGTCAACGAGCGTGATGAAATCGGCGACGATCTGGTGCCCGACTATATGACCTCGGTGACGCCGGGCGCCTTCTACGGCTGGCCGTGGAGCTATTACGGCCAGACTGTCGATACGCGCCCACCCGCCAATCCGGCGATGGTCGCGCGCGCGATCCGGCCGGATTACGCCCTGGGCGCGCACACGGCGTCGCTGGGGCTGACATTCGGACAAGGCGCGAACCTGTTGCCGCCAGCCTTGCGCTCTGGCGTTTTCGTCGGTCAGCACGGATCGTGGAATCGCAGCGTGCGCAGTGGCTACAAGGTGATCTTCGTGCCGTTCGTCGATGGACGTCCCGCCGGGCCGCCGCAGGATGTTCTGACCGGATTTCTGAACGCCCGGGGTCAGGCGCAAGGCCGGCCCGTCGGGGTGCAGATCGACCGAGAAGGCGCCCTGCTGGTCGCCGATGATGTGGGCAATGTCATCTGGCGCGTCAGCGGCGCCTGAACCTCGATCATAGAAAAAGCCCCGGCCGAAACCGGGGCTTTCCATTATTCTGCTGAGATCAGTTCAGCGGCTGGACCGTGATCGCCGGAGCGGCAGGCGTGGTCACGACCGGAGCCGGAGTAGATGCTGCAGGCGCGGTGTTCAACCGGCTGGTGCTCGCCGTCGAGGCGGCCGGCGCGGTGTAGGGTTGCGGACCCGAAGGCGTAGCCGGCGTCTCAACACGGGCAGCGGCAGGCCGTTCAACGGCCGGCGCAGCGCGACGGGCCACGGGTTCGGCGCGGCGAGCGACCGGCGCAGGCGCAGCGGCGGGCGTCGGAGCCGTAGCTGGCGTAGCCTCGGCCGGAGCGGGCGTGACCGGCACCTGGGCGGCCGTCATCGCGGCGGGCGCGGTCTGCATGGGCGGTGCGGCCGTCTCGGCGGGCTGGGCTGGAGCGGCCTGTTCGCCGCCCATCATCATGGCGACGCCGCTGCCCAGCAGCACCACCGCGCCGATCGGGGCCAGGATCATCCAAGTCTTCACCGACTTCTTGGACTTGGTCGTGCGAGCGTAACGCGGGACGAAGGTCGTGTCGTCAGCGCGGGCTTCGGTATTGGCGTTGGCATAGGTCATAGACATTGTTTCTGTCCTCCATAACGTCGATCAACCAACCCGCCGTTCCGCAACGGCGTTCCGCGTAAAGCGCAAAAGCCCCGAAGAAACACCGTTTCCGCCCGGAATGGGGCGAAGACCGTGCGCGCGGCCGCCGCATTTGCCGTCAATGCGGCAATAAAAAGCAGGGCGGTGCTCTGGATTTCCGCCGCGTCAACCGAACAAATGGATCACGGCTGGACGGCAATTCGTCAGGTTCGCGAAGGATTGCGGACCCTACGGTTGACCCGACCGGCCGCCTTCGTCCATCACCGGACCGGGTGGAACACGCATTGACCGGAGTACGGCGCGCATGGGTTTTGTAGCCAATATCCGTAGGGATGTCCGGTTCGCGCGCGGCCTGTTCCGTCTGTTGAAACGCATCAAGCCGATCGAGTTGGACAGCGACGTCCTGCTCTGCGACGACTTCGAAGAAGCCGTCGACAAGTTCGCCGACAACATCGCCATCGACGACGGTCAGCGCACCCTGACCTATCGCGACCTGGACGCCATGGCCAACCGCTTCGCCCACTGGGCCAAGAACCGGGGCCTGCGCCGCAGCGACACCATCGCCCTGATGATGACCAACCGGATCGAGTATCTGGCGGCGTGGATCGGCTTCTCGAAGGTCGGTATCGCCACGGCCCTGATCAACACCAATCTGAACGGACAGGGGCTGGCTCACTGCCTAGCCATTTCCAAGGCCTTCAACGTCGTCGCGGACGAGGATTGCTGGCGTCAGATCGAGGAGGCGCGGCCTCTGGTCGATCACAACCTGGCGCTCTGGGTTCTGGGCTTGACCGACGATCTGGAGACCAGCGACCGTCGCGGCCTGGACAAGCCCGTGCGCGGCGGGTCTTCGGTGCGGCCGTCCAAGTCGGCGCGCGAAGGCCTGACCAACCGCGACACCGCCCTTTATATCTACACCTCCGGCACGACCGGTCTGCCCAAGGCGGCGCGCATCCCGCATTCGCGCGCCCGGACCTATATGCGCGCCTTCGCCGGCGCCACGCGTTCGACGCCCGAAGACCGGATCTTCAATGTCCTGCCGCTGTATCACTCGACCGGCGGTCTGGTCGGCGTGGGCGCAGCGCTGTTGAACGGCGCGCGGTTGGTGATCCGCAAGAAGTTCTCGGCCAGCACCTTCTGGCCCGACGTGCGCTCGTCGGGCGCGACCATGTTCGTCTATATCGGCGAGCTGTGCCGCTATCTGGTCAACTGCCCGCCGCACGAGGACGAGACCAAGCACAAGCTGCGTCTGGCGTTCGGCAACGGCCTGCGCGCCGATGTCTGGCCCGACTTCCAGAGCCGGTTCAAGATTCCCGACATCCTGGAGTTCTACGGCTCGACCGAAGGCAATGTCTCGCTGTTCAACTTCGACGGCAAACAGGGCGCGATCGGTCGTGTGCCGAGCTTCCTGAAGTCGCAGATCAATATTCGCTTGGTCGAATTCGACGTGGAAACCGAACAGCCCATCCGCGGCTCGGACGGACTGTGTCGCCTGGCGCGCGTCGGCGAGGTCGGCGAGGCCATCGGCCTGATCGGCAACGACATCCGCCACGACTTCTCGGGCTATGCCGACAAAGCCGCCTCGCAGAAGAAAATCCTGACCGACGTGTTCAAGAAGGGCGACCGCTGGTTCCGCACCGGCGACCTGATGAAGCAGGACAAGGAAGGCTATTTCTACTTCGTCGATCGGATGGGCGACACCTTCCGCTGGAAGGGCGAGAACGTCTCGACCTCCGAGGTCGAACAGGTGCTGATGGACGCGCCGGGCGTGACCGAAGCCATCGTCTATGGCGTGCCCGTTCCGGCCCAGGACGGCAAGGCCGGGATGGCGGCCCTGGTGGTGGAAGGCAAGTTCGACGCCCAGGCCTTCTCCGACCATGTCGAGGCCAAGCTGCCCGCCTATGCTCAGCCGGTGTTTGTGCGTCTGATCAAGTCGGCGGAGACGACCGGCACCTTCAAATATCGCAAGGCCGATCTGGTGGTCGATGGGTTCGATCCGTCCAAGACCGGCGCCGCTCTCTATGTGCGGGGCGGGGCTGCGGGCTATCAGAAGCTGACGGCGGCCGGGCGCAACGCCATCCTGAAGGGCGAAAGCCGTCTGTAACGACTGGGAAGGCGGCGTTCGCGAAACGCCGTCTTAATGATTAATGGCGATAGTCCCGACCTCTCGCGTCAGGATTGTTCGCCTCCATGTTCCAGATCATCGGCATCGTGCTGCTGTTCGGCCTCGTCTTCGGCAGCTACGCCATTTCGGGCGGCAAGTTCGAAGTGATCCTGCACGCCGCGCCGCACGAGCTGATGGCCATCGGCGGGGCGGGCATCGCCGCCTTCCTGATCTCCAACTCCTTGCCGGTGATCAAGGGGTCCATGGCGGGGCTGGGCAAGACCTTCGCTGGGCCGAAGTGGAAGAAGCAGGACTATAAGGACCTGCTGTCGCTGCTGTTCCAGCTGACCAAGACGATGAAGTCCAAGGGCGTGGTAGCGCTGGAAAGCCATATCGAAAAGCCCAAGGAATCGACCATCTTCCAGAAGTATCCCAAGGTGCTGAAGGACCATTTCGCGGTCGACTTCATCTGCGACACCCTGCGGATGATGACGATGAACCTGGAAGATCCGCACCAGGTCGAGGATGCGATGGAAAAGCAGCTCGAAAAGCACCATCACGAGCATCTGGAAAACGCCCATGCGCTTCAGAACCTGGCCGACGGCCTGCCTGCTCTGGGCATCGTCGCCGCCGTGCTGGGGGTCATCAAGACCATGGGATCGATCACCGAGCCGCCCGAGGTTCTGGGCGGCATGATCGGCGGCGCCCTGGTCGGCACCTTTATGGGCGTGTTCTTGGCCTATGGTCTGGTCGGTCCGTTCGCGGCGCGCCTGACGGCGATCATCAACGAGGAAGCCGCCTACTATAAGATCATTCAGTCGGTGCTGGTCGCCCACCTGCACGGCAACGCCGCCCAGATTTCGGTCGAGATCGGCCGGGGCGACATCCCGTCATCGGCGCAGCCGTCGTTTGGCGAGATGGAAGAGGCGCTGAACAGCATCACTGCCGACTGATCCCGACTTTCCTGATCTTAACTTGCCCTGCCGCGCGCGGCGGCCCTATCGTTTGCGCCAAGAGACGTTCCGGTCTCGCAAGCTTCGGAGACATCTTCATGCGTATCAAAGCCCTCGTCGCCGCATCCGCTGCGCTCCTGGTCCTGGCCGCCTGTAGCAAGGCCCCGGAAGAAAAGGCCGAAGCGCCGGCCACCGATGCGGTCGAGGCCGCCGGCAGCGCCGAAGAAGCCGCTTTGACGGTCGATCAGGCCGCCAAGGACGCCGAAGCGGCGGCCAATCAGGCCATTCAGGAAGACACCGCCGCCCAGGCCGCCACGACGATGCAGGGCGCCGACGCCTCCGCCGCCGCGCCCGCGCCTGTCGCGCCGGCCGAACCTGCGCATGGTCCGGCGGCCGCCCACTAGGCCGCGTCGAAACCAAACCCCGAAGAGGCCGCTCCGACTGGGGCGGCCTTTTTCATGTCGGCGACGAAGGTGCTAGAGCCGCGCGATGACGCCTGATGACGACGCCTCGCCCCTGCTGACCTGGACCGAAGAGGGCGAGCCGCGCTCCGGCCGGTTCGGCGACGTCTATTTTTCGCGAGACGACGGGTTGGCTGAAACGCGGGCGGTGTTTCTGGAAGGTTGCGGCCTGCCGGACGCCTGGATGGGACGGGATCATTTCACGGTGGCCGAGCTGGGGTTCGGCACGGGGTTGAACATCGCCGCCCTGCTGGATCTGTGGCGACGGACGCGGCCCGAGGGCGGGCGGCTGCACATCTTTTCTATCGAGGGGTTTCCGCTGACGGCGGCGGAAGCGGCGCGGGCGCTGGGCGCCTGGCCCGAACTGACGGAGGCGGCCGAGGCCTTGATCGCAAACTGGCCGGCCGCGACGCCGGGCTTTCACCGGGTGGATCTGCCAGGCTTCGACGCCGTGCTGGACCTGGCGGTGGGCGATGCGGCTTGGGCGCTGGAGCAGTGGTCGGGAGCGGCGGACGCCTGGTTTCTGGACGGTTTCTCGCCTGCGCTGAACCCGGGCATGTGGTCGCCCGAGGTGATGGCCCTGATCGCCGGCCGTTCAGCGCCGGGCGCGCGCTTGGCCACCTTCACCGTCGCCGGAGCTGTGCGCCGGCGCCTGGCCGAGCAGGGCTTCGTCGTCGAGAAGCGCCCCGGCCATGGCCGCAAGCGCGAGCGGCTTGAGGCCCATCTGCCCTCGGCTTTCGAGCCGTCGCCGCAGCCCCGCGTCGCCGTGATCGGCGCGGGCATCGCCGGCGCATCGGTGGCGCGCGCGCTAAAGGCGCAGGGCGTCCGGGCCGTGGTGTTCGAGGGCGAGCGCCCCGGCGCGGGCGGCTCTGGTTTTCCGGCGGCCCTGGTTACGCCGCGTCTGGACGCCGGCGACCAAGGCATCGCCGCCCTCCACGCCCAGGCGCTGGAGCGGGCGGGCGATCTGTACGCCGCGATCCCGGACGCCGTGACGGGCCACGGCGTGCTGCAACTGCCCCAGGCGCCGCGCGATGCCGCTCGATTCGAAAAGATCGCTCGCCAGCCGATCTGGAATGACGATGCCATGGCCGTGCTGGACGAGGGGGCGGCGTCAGCCGTGGCCGGCGAAGCGACGGAGCAGGGCGGTCTTCTGATGAAGGGGGCATTCGCGGTGCGCCCTGCGGCGGTGCTCTCGAACTGGCTGGCCGACGCGGAGATGCGCTCTGAGCGCGTGACACGGCTGGAGCGCGCCGACGGCCGCTGGCGGCTGATCGGGGAAGATGATGCGGTGCTGGGCGAGGTCGATGCGGTGGTTCTCGCCGCCGGCTGGGGATCGGCCGCCCTGATGGACGGGTTCGACCAGACGCCGCGCCTGTCGCCCGTGCGGGGGCAGGCGGACTGGATCGACGGGGACGTGACCATCCACCCCATGGCTTGGGGCGGCTATGCGGTTCCGACGGGCCAAGGCGTGCTGTTCGGCGCGACCCATGACCGGGGCGACACCGACACGGCGCCGCGCGAGGACGACAGCGTACGAAATCTGGCGACCTTGGAAGCGCGCTTGCCGGCGTTGGCCAAGCGCATCACGGCGGCCGGGACGGTGCAGCATCGGGCTGCAGTCCGCGCCACGACGCCGGATCGCCTGCCTGTGGCGGGCGCTCTCGATGACGGACTCTATGTGCTCGGCGGTCTGGGGTCGCGCGGCTTTTGCGTCGCGCCCTTGCTAGGCGAGCATATCGCCGCCCTCGTCCTTGGTCAGCCCTCGCCCCTGCCGCACGATCTCGCGGCGCGCGTGTCGCCCCGTCGGTCTTCGGTTCTGGCGGACGGCCTTGCATCTTTCTCGCCGACGCGCGCAGGATGAAGCGGGGGTTTGTTCGGGAGTTGAATATGCATCGTCTCATCCTGTCGTCGGCGGTCCTCCTCGCCTTATCGGCCTGTGCGCCATCGCAGGGTATGGCGACGGCCAGCCGCGCCGATGCCGGCCAGTGCTTCCGGCCCAATCTTGTGCGCAACTTCACCGCGCCGAACGACCAGACCCTGTATGTTCGCACGGCGGACGCCGGTGTGTTCCAGATCGAAACTCCCTTCTGTCGCGACATGACCCGCGCCCTGTCGATTGCCTTGGAACCTGTCGCCGCATCCAGCCGCCTGTGTCCCGGCGATCAGGCCTCACTGCTCAGCCCGGCGACGGGCCCTCAACCGTGCCGCGTGCGCATCGCCAGGAAGCTGACGACCGCAGAGATCGACGCCCTGCCGTCTCGCGATCGGCCCTGATCGAAAACATTTTTCGCCCCCCTCGGGAGAGATTGAATTCTCGCGCGCTCGGGTATGAAATGATCGTCTTGCCTGGGGAGGGAAGAGGATGATCAGAACAATCGGCGTGGCGGCGATCCTGGCGACGGCGGCGATCGCATCGCCATCGGCGGCCGAAAGCTGGGCTGCGTTTTCACGCAGCGACACCACCGTCTATCTGGTGGATATCGATGCGCTGGCGCCGGTGGACGGCGTGGCGACGACGCGGATGGCGCGGGTGCCCGCGCGCGGCGAGGCGACCAATCTCAGCCATGAGACCGAAGAGGTGATGGTGCGGTGCTCGGACGGCCAATCGCGTTCTGGGGCGACAGTGACCTATGGGGCGGATGGCGTGGAGGCCGACCGCTATTCCGAGGACACGTCGTGGGAGGCGACGAACAGCACCAGCATCTACGGCGCGATCAAGCACTATGCCTGCGAGGACATGCGGCCGCAGACGGCGGCCTTTCCGACGATACAGGCCTTCATCGCAGGCGGACGCCGCCAGTAGGCCGTTCCTTCGTTTCAAGTTCGACAAGTTCATCCTGATGCGACAGGGCGGACTCCACTATGTCAAAGCCTCGTTCATGTCTTGCAGGAGACGCCTGAGCGCGGCGATCTGCTCGGACGTGACCGGGAGTTGGTGGACGACTTCGCCTCGAACGCGCAGGAGGTCGTGACGCAGCCCGTCCCCCTTCGCTGTCGTCTCCACCCAGACCCGTCGCTCATCGCGTTCGTCGCGTTTGCGCGTGACGAGCCCGGCCGCCTCCATGCGCTTGACCAGCGGCGTCAATGATCCCGTCTCCATCGAGATGCGATCGCCGAGATCCCCCATCGTCATTGGGCCGTCGAATTCCCACAGGGCGATGAGAACCAGATACTGGGGATGGGTGAGGCCAAGCGGGGCCAGAAGCCTGCGGTAAAGCCGCGTGATGAGACTGCTGCTGGTTTGAAGGGCCAGGCAGAGCTGCTGATCGACATGCAGTTCTGCAAGATCGTCCGGCGCGATCGGCTGTTGCGACGAGGTCATGGCCCAATCCCAGCGAGAAAGAGGCCGATGTTAACATCATCAACGATAAATAAATCGTACTTGATATAATCATCATTAAGTTTTCGGAGTGAATAAGGGCGGTAGGTCTCATTCCCGAGCCGACAGGAGAAGATTATGTTCGGCCTTGGTTCCAAGACACGTCGAGCGCAGCAGGCGGTTGAGGCGGAGATTCACAGCCTCGCGGCGGCTGTTGATCGCTCGCAAGCTGTGATCCAGTTCGACCTCGACGGAACCGTCCGGGACGCCAACCGAAACTTCCTCTCGGTCATCGGCTATGAACTCGGCGAGATCTTCGGACGCCATCACCGG
>NZ_WJWX01000029.1:0-38768 GCF_009661015.1 Brevundimonas sp. SPF441
GCCGCGGGCGGCGGGTAGCTGATGCGCGACCCCGTCACCACAATATCGTCCACCGTCGTCTCCTGCCCGCCCCCTGCGGCGTACGAATGCCAGCCCGCCAGCACGTCCGTCTGGCAGACTCGGCCCGACGGATCGATGATCTTGACCCGGCCCAGGGTCGCGCCGGCGTTGGTCGCCGCCGCCTCGGCCCGGCGTCGCGCATCCTTCATCGCCTCGGCCTGCAGATTGGCCTTCCAGCTGTTGTCGGGGTCCAGGTTGAAATTGACTTGTCCGATCGAGGTCGGACGCGAAGCCACGATGGTCGCATAGACCCGCTCGATCAGGCGCACATCGCGCACCGTCACATTGACCGAGGCGTCGGCCTGATAGCGGGCCACGCGGTCGGCGCGGGTGTTGTCGCGCATCACCCCGTTTTCGTCGCGGTACTGGTCATAGAGCGGCCGAGTGGTGACGCTGGTCTCGACGCGCACCTTGTCCGCCCCATAGGCCGACAAGGCCTGGCTCAGCGCCCGAACCTGATCGGCGGCGGCGCGCGAGGCCTCGGCGACGCTGCGGTCCACCGACTGGAAGCTGGCCGAAACGAAGGCGCGGTTGGCCTGAATCTCCACCCGCACCTGGCCGACGGAGGCGATGACCGGATCGCGCATCCACCAGGGTGCGGGAATATAGCGGTCGCCGATGGTCGCGGGCGGCGTCTGGGCCAGCACAGGCGTGGCGACCGACGCCAGCAGCAGGGCGAAAGCGAATGAACGGCGCATCGAAGTCCTCCGGTTGTCGCCGGACCTTCGCAAGCCTGACCAAGGCCGTAAAGCGAGGTTCTTGCGACAGCCGCGCGAGGGGTCTAGACCGCCCGCACGATTAATCCCCTTTCGCACACGCAATAAACGGAGACATCCATGGCTCGCGCGAAGATCGCCCTTATCGGCGCCGGCATGATCGGCGGAACTCTGGCCCACGTGGCCGCGCGCGAAGCCCTGGGCGACGTGATCCTGTTCGACATCGCCGAAGGCACGCCCCAGGGCAAGGCCCTCGACATCGCCGAGGCCACCGCCGTCTTCGGTTCGGACGTGGCCCTGAAGGGCGCCAACGACTATGCCGACATCGCGGGCGCCGACGTCTGCATCGTCACCGCCGGCGTGCCGCGCAAGCCGGGCATGAGCCGCGACGACCTGATCGGCATCAACCTGAAGGTCATGAAGGCCGTCGGCGAAGGCATCAAGGCCCACGCCCCCAACGCCTTCGTCATCTGCATCACCAACCCGCTCGACGCCATGGTCTGGGCCCTGCAGAAGTTCTCGGGGCTCCCCAAGGAGAAGGTCGTCGGCATGGCCGGCGTGCTGGACTCGGCCCGCTTCGCCTACTTCCTGGCTGAAAAGACCGGCGTGTCGGTGCAGGACATCCACGCCTGGACCCTGGGCGGTCACGGCGACGATATGGTGCCGATGGTGCGCCACTCGACCGTCGGCGGCCTGCCCCTGCCGGACGCCGTCGCCGCCGGCTTCCTGTCGCAAGACGAGCTGGACGCCATCGTCGAGCGCACCCGCAAGGGCGGCGGCGAGATCGTGGCCCTGCTGAAGACCGGCTCGGCCTTCTACGCCCCGGCTGAATCCGCCATCGCCATGGCCAAGTCCTACCTGCTGGATCAGAAGCGCGTCCTGCCCTGCGCCGTCTGGCTGTCGGGCGAATACGGTTTGTCGGACCTCTACGTCGGCGTCCCCGCCCTGATCGGCGCCGGCGGCGTCGAGAAGATCGTCGAGTTCACCACCAACGACGAAGAAAAGGCGATGTTCGAAAAGTCCGTCGCCTCGGTACAGGGACTGCTGCAGGCCTGTAAAGATATCGACGGCTCGCTGGCGTAAGCCGCGCGACGATCAAATGACGAAGGGCCTGCGGAGCGATCCGCAGGCCCTTTTTCTTTCCCCTCCTCCCGTTGGGAGAGAAACATCATTGCGGCGGGACGTAGCCCATGCCTGCCGCAAACTTGGGCAGCAGTTGCAGCCAAACCGTCAGCGGGTCCGTCAGTTGCGCCACGCCTTCGCCCGACAGCACGACGATATCGTACTGCACCGTCGCCGTCGGCGTTTCGGCCGCAGTATGGAAGGCTTTCAGATAGCGGTTGTCGCGGTTCCAGGCGTTCACCTTGTCCAGCGTGGCCCCGGCGCCCGGCACCACCGCGCTGAACTGAACCTCGCCGCAGCCAGACGCTTCACAGCCGTAGAAGAAGACCGCCCAGGTCAGGCCCGCATTGGTCACGGTGAAGAAGCTCAGGCCGTTCTCGGTCTGCACCGGCCCGACCCGCCCGCCCAGCCCGGTGATCCACGTCCCGACCTCGCCCGGCGTCAGACCGCGACTGGCCGCAGCCGGCGCCGTCTGGGCGAGCGCTCCTCCCGCCGTCAGCGGCGATAAGGTCAAAGAAAGGGCGGCAGCGAGGGCGAGACGGCGCATGGAAACACTCCGAGGGTCAGCCCTACCCTAGCCGTCAGTCGCGGACGTGCGCCAGCCAGTCCTTGCTCTGCATTTCGTTGAAGCGCGACACGGTGCGCTCGAACTCGAACACCCCCACCCCTTCGGTATAGAGGGCCTCGGGCTCGGCCGCCGCCAGCACGATCAGCTTGGTCTTGGCCTCATAGAGGGCGTCCACCAGGGTCACCAGACGCCGCGCCTCGTGGTGGTTGGCCGAACTCAGGATCGGCACGTCTTCCAGGAACAGCGTGTGGAACCGCTGGGCGATAGCCAGATAGTCCTGCGGCCCCAGCGGCTTGGCGCACAGGTCGTTAAACGTCGCCCGCGCCATCGACCCCACGGTGCGCTCCACCACCACATTGCGACCCAGCACGGTCAGGTGCGCCGGCTCTTCTGGTTCGCCCCCTTTCAGCTCGCGCCATAACGCCTCGAACGCCGCGCGGTCGTCCGGCGTGTGCCAGACCTGGGCCGAGGTCATCCGGTCCAACCGCCAGTCGCGCGCCCCGGCCGTCTCCACGACCACGCAGCGCTCGCGGATGATGTCGATGAAGGGCAGGAAGAGCTGACGGTTGATGCCGTTCTTGTAGAGGTCCTCCGGCGCGCGGTTCGAGGTGATGGCCAGCACCACCCGATCCTCGAACAGGGCTTCGAACAACCGGCCCAGGATCATGGCGTCGGCGATGTCGGTGACCTGCAATTCGTCGAAACACAGCAGCCGGGCTTCCGACGCGATCAGCTTCGCGATCGGCGGGATGGGGTCGTCGCCCTTATGGGTTCCGAACACGGCCTTGCGGGCCTTCGCATCCCCCTCGCGCCACTGTTTCACCAGATCGTGGATGCGGGCCATGAAGGCGTGGAAGTGCGCCCGCGTCTTTCGCGGTTCAGGCGTCGCCGAATAGAACAGGTCCATCAGCATCGACTTTCCGCGTCCGGGCGGGCCGTAGAGATAAATGCCCCGCACCTCCGGCGCCTTGCCGAACAGGCCGCGTTTGGCCAGATCGACCTCCAGCCGCTCCAGTGCCGTGATCACGCTCTCCTGCGCCGGATCGGGCGTCAGCACGCCCTCTTCCACGCGGATGTCGTAGGCGTTGCGAATACGGGAGGTCATGGGAGGACTGCTTAAAGCCCGGCACAGTGAAAAGCGATTGCTTCGCGGCTGCGAACGCCTAAATGCACAGCACACACCAAACCGCGCTCAAGCAGCAAGGCTCCGCTGAGCCGAGCGGTAGCGCGTCCGAAGGACCAAGCATCATGGGTTATCGCGTCGCCATCGTCGGAGCCACGGGCAATGTGGGCCGCGAAATGCTGAACATCCTCGAGGAGCTGGAATTCCCCGTCGATGAAATCCACGCCATCGCCTCGCGCAAGTCCAAGGGCGTCGAGGTCTCCTTCGGCGACAAGACCATCAAATGCCAGGACATCGAGCAGTTCGACTTCTCCAAGGTCGATATCGTCCTGATGTCTGCTGGCGGCGCGGTGTCCAAGGAATGGTCCGAGAAGATCGGCAAGGCCGGTCCTATCGTGATCGACAACTCCTCGGCCTTCCGCAAGGACCCCGACGTGCCGCTGATCGTGCCCGAGGTGAACCCGGACGCCATCAAGGACGCGACCAAGAAGAACATCATCGCCAACCCCAATTGCTCGACCATCCAGCTGGTGACGGCGCTGAAGCCGCTGCACGATGCGGCCAAGATCAAGCGGGTGGTCGTCTCGACCTATCAGTCGGTGTCTGGCGCCGGCAAGGAAGGCATGGACGAGCTGTGGAACCAGACCAAGGCCATCTACGGCCTGGGCGACGCCACGCCCAAGAAGTTCCCCAAACAGATCGCCTTCAACGTCATCCCCTACATCGGCTCCTTCCTCGAGGACGGCTCCACCGACGAGGAGAAGAAGATGTCGGACGAGACGCACAAGATGCTGGACCCCGACATCAAGGTCACCGTCACCTGCGTGCGCGTGCCCGTCTTCGTGGGTCACTCCGAGGCCGTGAATGTGGAGTTCGATCGCTCCATCGAACCCGATGAGGCCCGCGCCATCCTGCGCGAGGCGCCAGGCGTGCTGGTGATCGATAAGCAGGAACACGACGGCTATATCACCCCCGTCGATGCGGCCAGCGAACACGCCGTCTATGTCAGCCGCATCCGCAAGGACCCGACCGTCGAGAACGGCCTGAACCTTTGGGTCGTGTCCGACAACCTGCGCAAGGGCGCCGCCCTGAACGCGGTCCAGATCGCCCAGTTGCTGGACGAGACCGGCGTGATCAAGTCGTCGTCGGGATATCGTTCGATCACGGTCTAGGCGGTCTCAACCGTCATGAACGCCAACGCACTCCCTGCCGACGGCCGAGCCGTCGGTACGGCCATCGCCTGCTACACCCTGTGGGGGCTGCTGCCGCTGCTGTTCATGGCGATGTCGGCGCACGGCTTCGGCGCGCCCGAAATCCTGGCGCACCGGGCGGTCTGGTCGGTCTTTGTTGCCGCCTTGGTCCTGCTGCTGGCCGGGCAATGGGGCGAGGCGCGCCGGGTGCTGGCCACGCCGCGCACCCTGGCTTGGCTGGCGCTGTCCGCGCTGCTGATCGGCACGAACTGGAGCCTTTACGTCTTCGCCACCACGCATCATGCGACGCTGGAGGCCAGCCTCGGCTACTATATCAATCCCCTGCTCAACATGGCGGCCGGCGCCGTGCTGTTCCGCGAGAAGATCGACCGCTGGAGCGCGCTCGCCATCGGTCTGGCCGCCATCGGGGTCGTGATCCAGACGATCGCCCTGGGCCATGTGCCGATCATCGGCCTGACCCTGGCCGTCACTTTCTGCGCCTATGCGGTGATCAGAAAGCGCGTGCCCGCCTCGGCCCAGACCGGGCTGTTCGTGGAATGTCTGGTGCTGCTGCCCATCGGCGCGGTCTTCCTGGCCTGGTTGACCACCCACGGTCAGGCGGTCGGGTTCGCGTCGCCGTCCGGTCTGATCTGGGCGCTGGTGAACGGCCCGGCCACCGTGATCCCCCTGGCGCTGTTCGCCTGGTCGGCGCGGCGTCTGCCCCTGTCCACGGTGGGCTTCATCCAGTTCCTGGCCCCGACGCTGCAGTTCGCCTGCGGCGTGGCGACCGGCGAGCCGCTGACCCTGCTGCGGATCGTCTCCTTCGTCTTCATCTGGGCCGGCGCTGGCGTCTTCGCCCTGGCCGCCTTCAATCGCAGCCGCGCCGCACGCGAGGCGTTGAAGACCACGGCGGAACCGGCGTAGCGTTCGCCTACACGGAGGCGAGGCCATGACGACCGCCCAACCGGGCCCGTGCGAAGGCGGACAGGTCCACGCCGCCGCCGAACCGGCCCATCCGCTGTCGGCGGCACGCAAACGCTGGGTGCTGGCCGCGACGGTGCTGGGCTCCAGCCTGACCTTCATCGACGGCTCGGCCCTGGGCGTCGCCCTGCCCGCCGTGCAGCGGGATCTCGCGGCCGGCACAGCGGCGGTACAGTGGGTGTCGAACGCCTATCTGCTGACGCTTGGCGCCCTGGTTTTGATCGGCGGGGCGGCCGGCGATCGGTTCGGCCGCCGACGGGTCTTTCTGATCGGGGTCGCGATCTTCGCCCTGGCCTCCATCGGCTGCGCCCTGGCGCCCACCGTCCAGGCCCTGGTCGCCGGCCGAGCGATCCAGGGGATCGGCGCGGCCCTGCTGACGCCCGGCGCCCTGGCGGTGATCGGCGCCACCTTCCCGCCCGAGGAGCGGGGCAAGGCCTTTGGAACCTGGGCCGGGTTCGGGGCCCTGACCGGCATGGTAGGGCCGCTGATCGGGGGATGGCTGGCCGACGCCGCCGACTGGCGCGCCATCTTCTGGATCAACGTCCCGCTGGCGATCCTGACCGCCTTTGTGACCCTGGCCGCCACGCCCGAGAGCCGCGATCCCGACGCGCGCGGTCTGGACGGTCCGGGCGCGGTTCTGGCGGTCGCCGGGCTGGGCGCCCTGACCTGGGCCCTGACCGCCGCGCCCGATCTGGGGTTCGCATCGCCCGTCATCCTGGCCGGACTTGTCGTGGGCGCGGCGTTGCTGGCCGCCTTCGTCTGGGCCGAGGCGCGCCAGAGCCACCCGATGATGCCGCTGGGCCTGTTTTCGTCTTCCGTGTTCAGCGGAATCAATCTGCTGACCCTGCTGCTCTACTTCGCCTTGGGCGGGGCGATGTTCTTCCTGCCCTTCGATCTGATCCGGGTTCACAACTGGAGCGCGACCGAGGCCGGCGCCGCCATGCTGCCCTTCGCCGCCGTCATGGGCCTGTTCTCCGGCCTGGCGGGACGGGTCGCCGACCGGTTCGGCGCGCGTCTGTCGCTCAGCCTCGGGCCGGCCCTGGCCGGGATCGGACTGGCGCTTCTGGCTGTGCCTGCGCCGGGCGCCGGCTACGTCGACGGACCGCTGGCGGGGATGACGGTGCTGGCGATCGGCATGACCCTGGCGGTCGGGCCGCTGACGGCGACGGTGATGGGGGCCGTCAAGGCGGGCCACACCGGCGTGGCCTCGGGCGTCAACAATGCAGTGGCGCGCGTGGCCAGCCTTCTGGCCGTCGCCCTCTTGGGCCTGGTGCTGTCTGCGGTCTTCGCCGGGGTCGCCAATCTGCCTGACGCCCGCGCCCAGCTGGCCCAGGTCATGTCGGGCGCCGAGATCACGCCCGTCGTACGCGACGCCTTCCACGCGGCATTTCGGGCCGTGATCCTGACCTGCGCCGGCTGCGCGGGCTTGGCCGGCCTGATCGGTCTGTTGACCGCGCCCGGCCCGGTTCAGAAGGCGGCGTAAAGCGCGTCCAGCAAACGCTTGGGCCGAGGGTCGCCGATCAGGTGCGGCGACTGGCGCGTCATGACATAGGCCGCCGACAGTTTCCGCGAGGGATCGGCCATGGCCATCGACCCGCCCCAGCCATAATGGCCGAAGGCTTCGTTGGGCCCGAACACCCTCAATCCGTCGTTGCGCATCAGACCGGCCGCCCAGCTGATCGTATAGGGCAGAACCTTGTCCGGCCCATGGATGCGCTCGTGCGTCAGCTGATCCAACGTTCCCGCCGACAGCACCGACCGGCCGTCCAGCACGCCGCCATTTGCCACTACGCCCAGCATCTTCGCCAAGCCCAGCGCCGTGCCGTGCAGATTGGCCGACGGAATCTCCATCTCGCGCCAGGCCGCAGAACCGCGCCCGCCCGGCGCCGAGCCGCGATCCAGGAAGGCGGCCTGTTTGATCGGATCGATGGCCCCCAGGCTGGGCGCCGCCGTGGGTTTGCGCATCTGCGCCACCCGTCCATGCTCGCTTTCCGGCAGGCCGATCCACAGGTCCAGCTCCGCGAAGTCCTGGCGCAGCGCCTGGCCCATCGTCCGGCCGGTCGCGCGGCGATAGAGCTCATTGGCCAGATAGCCGACGGTGATCGGGTGATAGCCCGAGGCGGTGCCCGGCGCCCACATCGGCTGCTGAGCCGCCAGACGCGACAGAACCGCGGACACATCGAACCAGATCGTTGGATCGACCGCCTCGGAAAAGCCCGGTAGCCCCGACTGGTGGCTCATCAGCTGGGCGACGGTGACCTCCGCCTTGCCCGCCGCCCCGAACTCGGGCCACAGCGAGGCGACCGGCTGGTCATAGTCGATCTGACCCGCCTCGACCGCCGTCGCCATCAGGATGGCCATCACCGCCTTGCCGGTCGAAAACACCGAGGTCAGGGTAGTGTCGGTGAACGGCGTCGTCCTGGCCGTATCCGCATGGCCCGCCCACAGATCGACGACCGTTTCGCCCTCGACCAGCACGCTGAACCGCGCCGCCTGCTCGTTCAGCCCCTCGGGGGCCTCGGTGAAGTTGGCGGCGAAGGCCTCACGCACGGCCTCATAGCCGGGGGCGCAGACGCCGTGGATGTCGATGAGATCGGTCATGGGCCGGTCCTAGCGCGCCCGCCGCCCACGAAAAAGGCCTCCCGCCGAAACGGGAGGCCTCAAATCTTTCGATCCTTCGACAGGATCAGGCGGCGACGACCTCGGTGGCCTGTTCGGCCAGGACGGTCAGGCCTTCGCCGTTCACGTCGGCGAAACCGCCGTGGACGTCGTACTGGGTCTTGGCGCCGTTGCTATAGACGGTCACCAGACCCTCGCGCAGGGCGGTCATGAAGGGGGCGTGGTCCGGCAGGACGCCGAAGTCACCCTCGACGCCCGGTGCATCGACCTGGTCCACGAGGCCCGAGAAGACCTCGCGTTCCGGCGAGACGAGGGAGAAGTTCAGCTTGCCGGCCATGATCAGGCTTCCGACGCCATCTTCTCGGCCTTGGCGACGGCCTCTTCGATGGAGCCGACCATGTAGAAGGCGGCTTCCGGCAGGTGGTCGTATTCACCGGCGACGATGCCCTTGAACGAGCGGATCGTATCGGCCAGCTCGACGAACTTGCCGGGCGAGTTGGTGAACTGTTCGGCCACGAAGAAGGGCTGCGACAGGAAGCGCTGGATCTTGCGGGCGCGCGAGACGACCAGCTTGTCCTCTTCCGACAGCTCGTCCATGCCCAGGATGGCGATGATGTCCTTCAGGCCCTTGTACTGCTGCAGGACTTCCTGAACCGAACGGGCGACGTTGTAGTGTTCGTCGCCGATGACCAGCGGGTCCATGATCCGCGAGGTCGAGTCCAGCGGGTCAACGGCCGGGAAGATGGCCTGGGCGGCGATGTCGCGGCTCAAAACCGTCGTCGCGTCCAAGTGGGCGAACGAGGCGGCGGGCGCCGGGTCGGTCAGGTCGTCGGCGGGCACGTAGATGGCCTGGACCGAGGTGATCGAACCCTTCTTGGTCGAGGTGATGCGCTCCTGCAGATTGCCCATCTCGGTGGCCAGCGTCGGCTGATAGCCCACGGCCGAGGGGATGCGGCCCAGCAGAGCCGACACTTCCGAACCGGCTTGCGTGAAGCGGAAGATGTTGTCGACGAACAGCAGCACGTCCTTGCCTTCTTCGTCACGGAAGTATTCCGCGATCGACAGGCCGGTCAGGGCGACGCGAGCGCGGGCGCCGGGGGGCTCGTTCATCTGGCCGTACACCAGGGCGCACTTGGAGCCCTCGGTCGAGCCGCCGTTCTTGGACGGGTCCACGTTAACGTTGGACTCGATCATCTCGTGATACAGGTCGTTGCCTTCGCGGGTGCGCTCGCCCACGCCGGCCAGAACCGAATAACCGCCGTACGCCTTGGCGATGTTGTTGATCAGCTCCTGCATGGTCACGGTCTTGCCCACGCCAGCGCCGCCGAACAGGCCGATCTTGCCGCCCTTGGTGTAGGGGCACATCACGTCGATGACCTTGATGCCCGTGACCAGGATTTCAGACGAGGTCGACTGCTCTTCGAAGCTGGGCGCTTCCTTGTGGATCGGGCGGTATTCGGTGGTGGCGATCGGGCCGGCTTCGTCGATCGGCTGGCCGACGACGTTCATGATGCGGCCCAGGGTGCCGGGGCCGACCGGCGCCTGGATCGACGAGCCGGTGTCTGTCACGGGCTGGCCGCGCGTCAGACCTTCGGTCGTGTCCATCGAGATGGCGCGGACCATGTTCTCACCCAGGTGCTGGGCGACTTCCAGAACCAGGGTGAAAGGCTCGCCCGTCTTCTGGTCGATGTTCTGGGTGTGCAGGGCGTTCAGGATCGCCGGCAGGTGGCCGTCGAACTCGACGTCGACGACGGCGCCGATGACCTGGGCGATCTTGCCCGTGGCGACGGCCGCGCCGGGCGCGGCCGCGGCGACAGGCGCCTTCTTGACGGCGGGCTTCTTGGCGGCGGGTTTCTTGGGGGCGACGGTGTCGGTCATGGTCAGGGTCCGTATCGGAATGTCTGTTCGGTCGGGATCAGAGGGCTTCGGCGCCGGCGATGATCTCGATCAGCTCGGTGGTGATCTGGGCTTGGCGCTTGCGATTGTATTGCAGCGTCAGGGCGTTGATGAGGTCACCCGCATTGCGCGTGGCGTTGTCCATCGCCGCCATCTGCGAGCCGAAGAAGCCGGCCTGGTTCTCATACAGCGCGGCCAGAATCTGGGTCGTCAGCGCGCGCGGCAGCAGGGTTTCCAGGATTTCCTCTTCCGAGGGCTCGTACTCATAGACCGCGCCGTTCAGGTCGATCGGCTGGGCGTCGCCCTCGACCACGGCCGGGATCAGCTGCTTGGCCGTCGGGACCTGTTGGATCACCGACTTGAACTGGCTGTAGAACAGGGTGACCACATCGGCCTGACCCTCTTCGAACGCCGTTGCGATCATCTCGGCGACCGGCTGGGCCGACGGCAGGCCGATCGTCTTTTGGTCCGACAGCTCGAAGGTGTGGACCACCTTGTCGCCGTACAGACGCGCCAGCTGATCGCGCGACTTCTTGCCGACAGCGATGATCTTCACATCCTTGCCGGCGTTGATCAGGCTGTTGATCCGCTCGCGCGCGGCGCGGATGACGTTGGTCGAGAAACCGCCCGCCAGACCCTTGTCCGCCGTCGCCACCACGATGAGGTGACGCTGGTCCTGACCGGTGCCCGACAGCATCTTGGGCGCGTCGGCGCCCGAGACGCCGGCGGCCAGATTGGCGATGACCGAGGCCATCTTCTGCGCATAGGGCCGGGCGCTTTCGGCCTGGTCCTGGGCGCGCTTCAGCTTGGCCGCGGCGACCATCTGCATGGCTTTCGTGATCTTCTGCGTGGCTTTCACGCTTCCGATCCGATTGCGCATTTCCTTGAGGCTGGCCATCCGGCGCTTACTCTCTCAGCTTACCAGACGGGTTCAGGCGAAGGTCTTGACGAAGGCGGCCAGGATGTCCTTCAGCTCGGCTTCGAGGTCCGAGGTCAGGTCCTTCTTGGTGCGAATGCCTTCAAGCAGGCTGGCGTGGTTCGCATGGATGCGCGCCAGCAGTTCCTTCTCGAAGCGGCCCACGTCGCCGACGGCGATGCCATCGATGTAACCGCGCGTGCCGGCGTAGACCGAGACGACCTGCTCTTCCATCGCCAGCGGCGAATACTGCGGCTGCTTCAGCAGTTCCGTCAGACGGGCGCCGCGCGCCAGCAGCTTCTGTGTCGAGGCGTCCAGGTCCGAGCCGAACTTGGCGAAGGCGGCCATCTCGCGATACTGGGCCAGCTCGCCCTTGATCGAACCGGCGACCTTCTTCATCGCCTTGGTCTGGGCCGACGAGCCGACGCGCGACACCGAGATGCCGACGTTCACGGCCGGGCGGATGCCCTGATAGAACAGGTCCGATTCCAGGAAGATCTGGCCGTCGGTGATCGAGATCACGTTGGTCGGGATATAGGCCGAAACGTCGTTGGCCTGGGTTTCGATGATCGGCAGGGCGGTCATCGAGCCCGAACCGTAATCCTCGTTAAGCTTGGCCGAGCGCTCCAGCAAGCGGCTGTGCAGGTAGAAGACGTCGCCCGGATAGGCTTCACGGCCGGGCGGACGGCGCAGCAGCAGCGACATCTGGCGATAGGCGACGGCCTGCTTGGACAGGTCGTCATAGACGATCAGGGCGTGCATGCCGTTGTCGCGGAAGAACTCGCCCATGGCGGTGCCGGCGAACGGGGCCAGGAATTGCAGCGGGGCCGGTTCCGACGCTGTGGCGGCGACGACGATCGTGTATTCCAGCGCGCCCGACTCTTCGAGGGTCTTGACGATCTGGGCGACGGTCGAACGCTTCTGACCGATGGCGACGTAGATGCAGTAGAGCTTGGCGCTCTCGTCGTCAGTCTTGTTGACGTTCTTCTGGTTCAGGATGGTGTCGACGGCGACGGCGGTCTTGCCAACCTGACGGTCGCCGATGATCAGCTCGCGCTGGCCGCGGCCGACGGGGATCAGGGTGTCGATGGCCTTCAGGCCGGTTTGCATCGGCTCGTGAACCGACTTGCGCGGGATGATGCCGGGCGCCTTGACGTCCACGCGGCGGCGCTCGGTGAACTGGATCGGGCCCTTGCCGTCGATCGGCTCGCCCAGCGGGTTGACGACGCGGCCCAACAGACCCTTGCCGACCGGAACGTCCACGATCTCGCCCAGGCGGCGCACGTCGTCGCCCTCGGCGATGGCGGCGTCGGCGCCGAAGATCACGGCGCCCACGTTGTCGCGCTCGAGGTTCAGGGCCATGCCCTTCACGCCGGCCTTGGTGAACTCGACCATTTCACCGGCCTGGACATTGTCCAGGCCGTGGATGCGGGCGATGCCGTCGCCGACCGACAGCACGCTGCCGACGTCGGAGACATCGGCTTCGACGCCGAAGTTGGCGATCTGCGACTTGAGGATGGCCGAGATTTCAGCGGCGCGGATGTCCATGACGGGCTCTCTGTTCTTCAGTCTTCTGCGGGTGCGCCGTTCAGGCGCGCATTCTTGGTGGCGGGAGCGCGTTTAGGCGCGCTTGAGGGCGAACTTCATCTGGTCGAGCTTGGTCTTCAGCGAGGCGTCGAACAGTTTCGAGCCGACCTTGACCTTCAGGCCGCCCAGGATCGACGGATCGACGCGCGCGGTCAGTTCCGGCGCCTTGCCCAGGCTCTTGGACAGGGCGGCGGTGATGGCGGCGACCTGTTTGGCGTCCAGCGGCTGGGCCGAGACGACCTCGGCGGCGACCACGCCGGCGTGTTTGGCGTAGCGGGCCTCGAATCCGGCGATCACGGCAGGCAGATCTTTGGCGCGATGGTTCTGACCCAGCAGACCCAGGAAGTTGGTCGTGGTCTGCTCGAACTTGGCCTTGGCGGCGATAGCGACCAGACCCTTGGCCTGGTCCGGCGCGGCGATGACGGGCGAGGTGGCCAGGCGACGCAGATCGGCGCTTTCGGTCCAGGCCGCCTTCAGCGACTTCAGGTCGGCGCGGACGGCGTCCAGGCGGCCGGTTTCCAGCGCCAGGTCGAACAGCGCCTGTGCGTAGCGATCGCCGACTTCCGTCGTTCTGAAATCATCAGCCACTGATTAGGGTCCGAGGTCGTTGTGTCAGGGTCGCAACCGACTGCGAGGCTCGCAACGGTCAAAAGCTTGAAATGCTTACGGAAAGCACGACGGAGGCCGTATCCTTAAATACGCCCCCTTCAAGCCGGGCGCCTGATAGCACGGGGTTTCGCCGCTCGCAACATTGCGTGAAGGCGCACCGATGCCGCAGGGGGACAGGGGCGACGAAAGAACGCCCGTCTCCTCCCCATGCAATGGGGAGGGGGACCGCGAAGCGGTGGAGGGGTTCTAAACGCCGCTTGAGCGCCTGCGATGCGGAAAGAGCCCCTCCGTCTCTCCGCTACGCTTCGAGCCACCTCCCCATGAATGGGGAGGAGACGATGCTCAGCCATCGCAATGCCGCTGGTCCATCCGCAAGGATTTCAACCGCTTGCCGATTTATGTCGCTCTTCTCCCATCCACGGGGTCAAACGGCCCCATAATACATCCGTCTCGTCGCATGGAGGGCTCGCCTGGCCTGCGACCTTGCGGCGGCGGGAGCGGAGGGAACGGGGGCGATGGTGAGACTCCATCGCGGCGCCGGGGCTGATCGGTCGGGGAATCGCCCGGCGTCCGCAGTCGCGTCGCAGGGTCGAGGGGGATACTCGGCCGCACCGGGGATCGGGGATCGCTGCTCCGACCCGCCCGTCGCAGGCTTATGGGGTTAGGCGATAAGACCGCCACCGCTCGGCGCCCCGAGCTTGCAGGCCAACCCCCCGCGCGGAGCGTCACACCCTTCGTCGAAACGGTACTTACAAACTCACACTCCGGGCGAAGGCCCGGCGCTCCGTCCAGCCCTCCAGACCTCCAGACCTCGCTGCGCCCGCGCGAGGGCGCCGTCGCACGTCCGTTCGCCGCCTGTGCCTAGCAAGGGGGTGCGACCATGACGCCGCACCCCATCGCTTGATCGGAACCCGCGTCGGCCCTAGCGATTTCCGCTCAAGCTTTATCCTCCACCAGGAACCCCGATGCTCGACAGCATAACCCCCCTGCTCTCCGATCCGGCCGCCTGGGCCGCATTGGTGACCCTCATCGTGATGGAAGTCGTGCTCGGCATCGACAACCTGATCTTCATCTCCATCCTGTCGAACAAACTGCCCGAGCATCAGCGCCAGAAGGTGCGGCGCATCGGTATCGGCCTGGCGCTGATCATGCGTTTGGCCCTGCTGTCGATCATCGCCTGGCTGGTCGGTCTGGTGCAGCCCGTGTTCACCGTCATGGGCAATGAATTCTCCTGGAAGGACCTGATCCTGATCGCGGGTGGTCTGTTCCTGGTCTGGAAGGCGACCAAGGAAATCCACCACACGGTCGATCCCACGCCCAGCCACGACGTCATGGACAAGAAGGACGTGGTCATCGCCAACGCCGGCGCGGCCATCTTCCAGATCATCCTGTTGGACATCGTCTTCTCGATCGACTCGATCCTGACGGCCGTCGGCATGACCGAGCACCTGCCGATCATGGTCGTCGCCGTTCTGGTCGCCGTGACCGTCATGCTGCTGGCCGCCGACCCGCTGGCCAACTTCATCAACAAGAACCCCAGCGTCGTCATGCTGGCGCTCGGCTTCCTCCTGATGATCGGCATGGTGTTGATCGCCGACGGCTTCGGCTATCATGTGCCCAAGGGCTACATCTATGCGGCCATGGCCTTCTCGGCCGGTGTTGAGGCGTTGAACATGCTGGGTCGCAAATCCGCATCCAAGAAGGAAAAGGCCGAACTGGCCCGCAGCGAGGCGAACGCCGCCGAGGCCCGCGCGCAAAAGGCCGAGGCCGAAGCCGCCGCCGAGCGGGGCTAAGGCTCATGATGCGCCTGTCGTCCCGGCTCGCCGGCCTTGCCGCCGGTCTGCTGCTGACGACAGGCGTCGCCCTGCCGATCAGGGCCGAAGTGCCGGTCCAGTCCTACGAGATCGTGCGGGCCTATCCGCACGACACGGGGGCCTTCACCGAGGGCCTCTTCTTCCACGACGGCGCCCTCTACGAGAGCACGGGCCTTTATCCGTCCTTCATCCGCAAGGTCGATCTGGAGACCGGCCGCGCGGAGCGTCAGCGCGACCTGCCGACCATCTATTTCGGCGAGGGCATGACCACGCTGAACGGCAAGCTCTACAGCCTGACCTGGCGCAACCACATCGGCTTCATCTGGAAGCTGGACGATTTCTCGCCTCTAGGCGGCTTCTCCTATCCGGGTGAGGGCTGGGCCCTGACCACCGACGGCCGCCGCCTGATCATGAGCGACGGCACCGACCAGCTGCGCTTTCTGGACCCCGAAACCCTGGCCGAGACCGGCCGCGTCTCCGTCACCGCCGACGGCCGGCCGCTGGATCAAATCAACGAACTGGAATGGATCGACGGCGAGGTCTTCGCCAATATCTGGCAGGACAACCGCATCGCGCGCATCGATCCCGAGACCGGCGTGGTCAAGGCCTTCATCGACCTGACCGCCCTGGTCCCCAAGGGCGCGAACCTCGACCCCAACGACGACGTCCTGAACGGCATCGCCTGGGACGCGGCGGGAAAGCGCCTGTTCGTCACCGGCAAACGCTGGCCGCAGCTGTTCGAGATCAAGCTGCGCTGATCCGCGCGAAGAAAAGGCCGGACGCTGCGACGCGCCCGGCCCTCTTCTTTTTCAGCCTCTGCCCCCGGCTCAGCCGTGCAGGTCGAACCGGTCGAGCTCCATCACCTTGGTCCAGGCCGCCACGAAGTCCGAGACGAACTTCCCTTCGGCGTCGGCCCCAGCATAGACCTCGGCCAGCGCGCGCAGCACGGCGTTGGAGCCGAACACCAGATCGACACGCGTGCCGGTCCACTTGGCTTCGCCCGTCTTGCGGTCGCGGCCTTCGAAGACGTCTTTGGCGTCCGAGGTCGCCGCCCACTTCACGTCCATGTCCAGCAGATTGACGAAGACATCGTTGGACAGCACGCCCGGCCGCTTGGTCAGCACGCCGTGCGTCGCACCGCCCGTATTGATGTTGATCGCCCGAAGGCCGCCGATCAGCACCGTCATCTCCGGCGCCGTCAGCGTCAGCCGCTGCGCCTGATCGATCAGCAGCGACTCGGCCGGCACCGCATAGCGGGCCTTCTGGAAGTTGCGGAAGCCGTCGGCGACCGGCTCCAGATAGCCGAAGGATTCGACATCCGTGTCCGCCTGGCTGGCGTCGGTCCGGCCGGGCGTGAAGGGCACGCTGGCGTCGTGGCCCGCCGCCTTGGCCGCCTGTTCGACGCCTGCATTGCCGGCCAGCACGATCAGGTCGGCCAGAGACACCTTCTTGCCGCCCGTCTGCGCCTGGTTGAACTCGGTCTGAATGCGCTGCAACGTCCTCAGCACCCGATCAAGCTGTTCGGGCTGGTTGACGGCCCAATCCTTCTGCGGCGCCAGGCGGATGCGGGCGCCGTTAGCCCCGCCCCGCTTGTCCCCGCCCCGGAAGGTCGAGGCCGAGGCCCAGGCCGTGCCCACCAGTTCGGCGGCGCTCAGGCCCGATTCCAGCACCTTGGCCTTCAGACCCGCCGCGTCCGTCGCACCGATCAGCGGATGATCGACCTCCGGCACCGGATCCTGCCACAACAGGACTTCGCTCGGGACTTCCGGACCGACATAGCGCGAACGCGGTCCCAGATCGCGGTGCGTCAGCTTGAACCAGGCCCGCGCAAATGCGTCGGCAAAGGCCTGCGGATCGCTCAGGAACCGTCGCGAGATCGCCTCATAGGCCGGGTCGAACCGCATCGACAGGTCGGTCGTCAGCATGGTCGGCCGCTTCTTCTTGGCCGGATTGTGGGCGTCGGGGATGATCTCGCCCGCGTCCTTGGCCACCCACTGATGCGCCCCGGCGGGGGACTTCTCCAGCTCCCATTCGAAGCCGAACAGGTTCTCGAAATAGAAGTTGCTCCACTGGGCCGGCGTCTGGGTCCAGGTGACTTCCAGGCCGCTGGTGATGGCGTCGGCGCCATGTCCCGTGCCGAAGCTGGAGGTCCAGCCCAAGCCTTGCGCCTCCAGACCGTCGCCTTCCGGCTCTGCGCCGACGTGGTCGGCAGGGCCCGCGCCGTGCGTCTTGCCGAAGGTGTGGCCGCCGGCGATCAGGGCCACCGTCTCTTCATCGTCCATCGCCATCCGGGCGAAGGTGTCGCGGATGTCGCGCGCCGCCGCGATCGGATCGGGATTGCCGTCCGGCCCCTCCGGATTGACGTAGATCAGGCCCATCTGCACGGCGGCCAGCGGGTTCTCCAGATCGCGCGAATGCTTGTCGCCGTCCGCATTGTCATCGCTGACCAGCACGGCCTCGTCGCCCGGCTTCACAACACCGTCCGAGCCGTGGGCATAGCGCTCGTCGCCGCCCAGCCAGGTCGTTTCGCGACCCCAATAGACGTCCTGATCCGGCTCCCAGGTATCGGCGCGGCCGCCGGAGAAGCCGAAGGTGCGGCAGCCCATGGTCTCCAGCGCGACGTTTCCGGTCAGGATCATCAGATCTGCCCACGAGATGGCTTGGCCATACTTCTGCTTGATGGGCCACAGCAGGCGACGCGACTTGTCGATATTGACGTTGTCGGGCCAGGAGTTCAGCGGCGCGAACCGCTGCTGGCCCCGCCCGCCGCCGCCCCGACCGTCGCCGACGCGATAGGTGCCGGCGCTGTGCCAGGCCATGCGGATGAACTGCGGGCCGTAATGGCCGAAGTCGGCCGGCCACCAATCCTTGGAGTCCGTCATCAGGGCGCGCAGATCCGCCTTCAGCGCCTCATAGTCCAGCTTGGAAAAGGCCTCGCGGTAGTCGAACGACTCCCCCAGCGGGTCGGACTTGGTCGAGTGCTGGTTCAGCAGATCGACCCGCAGCTGATTGGGCCACCAATCGCGGTTCTGAACGCCGCCGCCTGCGACCGACCGGGGCGTCCGGCCGGAAAAGGGGCATTTGGCTTCGTCGGTCATGGTGTTTTCTCCCTGCTGCTCTGGCGCACGACGGTGAGCGATTTTTGCATCGCCCTGTAGATGATGGGGTCATACGACACGGGTCAAACGGATAAAGCCAATCGATTATCCTTGGCGTCAGCATAGGACAGGCCTATTTCCCTTCCATGCTCCCCACGTTGCGTCAGCTCCAGTATCTCAAGCTCCTGGCCGAACACGGCAGCTTCTCGCGCGCCGCCGAGGCCGCTCATGTCAGCCAGCCCGCCCTCAGCGCCGGGGTGCAGGAGCTTGAGCGCATCCTGGGCGCGCCGGTGGTCGAACGCGCGCGCGGCGCCGTAATCATGACCGCCGTTGGAGCCGAGGCCGTTCGCCGCGCCGAGGACGTCCTGGCCCGCACCGAGGATCTGGTCGAGGCGGCCAAAAACGCCGGGCGGCTGCTGTCCGGCCGTTTCCGCCTGGGCGTCATCCCCACCGTCGCCCCCTTCCTGCTGCCCGCCAAGCTCCCGTCGGTGAAGGCCGCCTATCCCAGCCTGAAGCTGTTCATCCGCGAGGATCTGACGCCCCGGCTGATCGCGGCGCTGAAGGCGGGTCAGATCGACGCCGCCGTCATCGCCCTGCCCTATGATGCGCCAGGCATCGCCCACGCCCGCATCGGCGATGACGAGATCATGGCTGCCGCCCCCGCCGACCATGCCTTGGCCGCACCCGGCCCCATCCGCCCCGGCTCGCTGCGGGCCGAGGATCTGATCCTGCTGGAGGACGGCCATTGCCTGCGCGACCACGCTCTGGCGGCGCTGGACATCGAGGCCCCGCGCGGCGACGACGTCTTTGCGGCTACCAGCCTGCACACCCTGGTTCAGATGGTCGGCTCGGGCCTCGGCGTCTCCTTCCTGCCGAAGATGGCGGTGCAGGCCGGTCTGGCCGACAACCCCTCCGTCGCCATTCGCGCCTTCGAGAACCAGGCCGACGGCGTCCCGCCCCATCGCGAGATCGTCGTCGCCTGGCGCGCCGGCTCCAGCCGCGCCGCCGAGGCCCGGCTGCTGGCCGAGGCCCTGAAGCTAGAGTGAAGCTAGAGCGAAAACGGACTGAGGCTCGATTGATCGATTGACCTGAGCGCCGAACAGGCCGCTTGGAAACGGATGGCAACCGAAACCGTCTATATCGTCCAGGCCTACGTCCAGGGCCGGGGCAAGGCCCTGCGCGCAGAACCCCAGGTCGGCTGCAAAGACGCCGAAGAGGCGCGTCGCAAGGCCGAACGGCTGGCGCCGTTGCGTCTGGGCGTCGTCGCCTTCGCCGTCTCGGCCGACACCGAAATGGGGGATTACGACGAGGAGCCGACCATCCTCTTCAAGTCCGGCCAACTGCCGCCGCCGTTCAGCGATCCGGACTGACGACCAGGCAACCCGCCCCGACAGGTCGCGTTTGCTTTCCTGACAACGGATCGGCGCCGCCCCGGGCGTCCGACCGAAACTTCAGGACGCCCCATGGCCTATCGCACCCTCAATCCCTTCACCGAACAGCTGGTCGAGGACTATCCGGAACACACCGACGACGCCGTCGAGGCCGCCCTGACAAAAGCCGACGGCCTGTTCCATTCGGATTGGTCCAAGGGCGACATCCAGCCGCGTCTCGCCGTGCTAAAATCCTTGTCAGGCCTGCTGACAGACAACCGCGACGACCTGGCCCGCACCATGGCCGAGGAGATGGGCAAGCCCCTGGCTCAGGGGCAGGGCGAGATTGATCTGTGCGCCGGCATCGCCGCCTACTATGCCGAGAAGGCCGCCGACTTCCTCAAGCCCGAAAAGATCGACAGCGAACTGGGCGAAGCCTGGGTCGAGTTCCACCCGATCGGCGTGCTGCTGGCGGTCGAGCCCTGGAACTTCCCGATCTACCAACTGATCCGCGTCGTCGCTCCCGCCATCGCGGTCGGCAATCCCGTGCTCTACAAGCACGCGGGCATCGTGCCCCGCTGCGCCGCCCGCTTCGCCGAACTGGTGCGTGAGGCCGGCGCGCCGGAGGGCTTCGTCGCCAACCTCTACATCTCCTCGGACAAGGTCGCCGAACTGATCGGCGACGACCGCATCCAGGGCGCGGCCCTGACCGGGTCGGAGGGCGCCGGCGCCAAGGTCTCGGCCCGCGCGTCGGAAATGCTGAAGAAGTCCACCTTGGAACTGGGCGGCAGCGATGTCTTCGTGGTGCTGGACGACGCCGACATCGAAAAGGCGGTCGCGGCAGGCGTCGAAGGCCGTCTGTCCAACGCCGGACAGGTCTGCACCGGCTCCAAACGCTTCATCGTCCAGAAGTCGGTCTCCGACGCCTTCATCACCGGCTTCGTCGAAGGCATGAAGAAGGCCGTCATGGGCGATCCGCTGGACGAGGCCACCGACCTGGGCCCGCTGTCGTCCGAAGATGCGCTGAAGACCCTGACCAAGCAGGTGGAAGAGGCGATCCAGCACGGCGCCAAGGCGGTGACCGGCGGAAAGCCCGCTGACCGCACCGGCTTCTTTTACGAGCCGACCGTCCTGACTGACGTCGCGCGCGACAACCCGGCCTTCTATCAGGAGTTCTTCGGCCCTGTGGCCCAGGTCTTCGTGGTTGAGGACGACGATGCGGTCGTGGCTCTAGCCAACGATTCCCACTTCGGCCTGGGCGGCTCGATCTTCTCGGGCGACACGGACCGCGCCCGCAAACTGGCCTCGCGCATCGAAACCGGCATGGTCTTCATCAACACCACCACGACCTCCATGCCCGAACTGCCGTTCGGCGGCGTCAAACGCTCGGGCTTCGGCCGCGAGCTGGGCGACGTCGGCATCAAGGAGTTCGTGAACCGCAAGCTGGTGGTCGTCAGCGCCGACTGACCACCGCCTTTCGGCAAACAGAAAAGGGCCGGCGGATCGCTCCGCCGGCCCTCTTTCTCGTCTGGGCGATCCGCGACCTATTCGGCGGCGATCGGCGCTTCGGTTTCCGGGCCTCGCGCCAGGTTGCGGAGCACATAGGGCATGACGCCGCCGGCCAGCAGATAGTCCAGCTCGGTCTGGTTATCGATGCGGCAGCGGACCGGGAAGCGGGCCATCTTGCCGTCCGACGGGCGGAACAGCTCGACCCACAGATCCTGACGCGGCTTCAGCTTGCCGATGTTGGCGTCCGACAGGCCGCGGATCGTGACGATCTCCTCGCCCGTCAGGCCCAGCTTCAGCCAGCCGTCCTGCTTGAACTGCAGCGGCACGACGCCCATCCCGACCAGATTCGAACGGTGGATGCGCTCGAAGCTTTCGGCGATGACGGCGCGAACGCCCAGCAGGCGCGTACCCTTCGCCGCCCAGTCGCGCGACGAGCCGGTGCCGTATTCCTTGCCGGCGAAGACGACCAGTGGACGGCCTTCCGACTGATACCGCATGGCCGCGTCATAGATCGACATGGTGTCGCCCGACGGGAAGTGCTTGGTGACGCCGCCTTCGATCTCGGGCGTGATGCGGTTCTTGATGCGGATGTTGGCGAAGGTGCCGCGCATCATGACTTCGTGGTTGCCGCGACGGGCGCCGTAGCTGTTGAACTCGGCCGCCTCGACGCCGTGGTTGGTCAGATAGACGCCGGCGGGCGAGGTCTTCTTGATCGAACCGGCTGGGCTGATGTGGTCGGTGGTGATCGAGTCGCCGAAGATGGCCAGAACGCGAGCCTCGACCACGTCCTGAACCGGGGTCAGGTCCATCGACAGGCCGTCGAAATAGGGCGGGTTGGCGACGTAGGTCGAGCTGTCGTCCCACTCATAGGTCTGACCGCCGGTGACCTTGATGGCCTGCCAGTGCTTGTCGCCCTTGAACACGTCCTTGTAGCGTTTGGCGAACATGGCCGGGGTGACGGACTTGCGCTGGATGTCGGCGATTTCCTGCGTGCTGGGCCAGACGTCCTTCAGGAAGACGTCGTTGCCCTTCTTGTCCTGACCGATCGGATCCTTGGTGATGTCGATCCGCATCGAGCCGGCGATGGCGTAGGCCACGACCAGCGGCGGCGAGGCCAGATAGTTGGCCTGGACGTCGGGGTTCACGCGACCTTCAAAGTTGCGGTTGCCCGACAGGACCGAGGTCGCGACCAGAGCGTTGTCGTTGATTGCCTTGGAGATGGCCGGATCCAGCGGACCCGAGTTGCCGATGCAGGTGGTGCAGCCATAGCCGACCAGGTTGAAGCCCAGGGCGTCCAGATCCTTCTGCAGGCCGGCGTCGGTCAGGTAGTCGGTCACGACCTGCGAGCCGGGGGCCAGCGAGGTCTTGACCCAGGGCTTGGCCTTCAGGCCCAGCGCATTGGCCTTGCGCGCCACCAGACCGGCGGCGATCAGGACCGACGGGTTGGAGGTGTTGGTGCAGGAGGTGATGGCCGCGATGACCACGTCGCCGTCGCCGACGGTGAACTTCTGGCCATCGACCGAGACGCGCTCGGCGTCGGACGGACGGGCGAAGACGTCGGTCAGTGCGGTTTCGAAGGCGGGGGCGGCGGTGGTCAGTTCGACACGGTCCTGCGGACGCTTCGGGCCCGCCAGCGACGGCACGACGGTCGAGATGTCCAGTTCCAGCACGTCGGTGAAGACCGGGTCTTCCGAGGTTTCGTCGATCCACAGGCCTTGCGCCTTGGCGTAGGCTTCGACCAGGGCGACGCGCGCCTTGTCGCGGCCCGTGGCGGTCAGATAGCCGATGGTGGCGGCCGAGACGGGGAAGAAGCCGCAGGTGGCGCCGTATTCCGGAGCCATGTTGGCGATGGTCGCCTGGTCCTCGATGGTCATGTTCGGCAGGGCGTCGCCGAAGAACTCGACGAACTTGCCGACCACGCCCTTCTTGCGCAGCATCTGGGTGACGGTCAGCACCAGGTCGGTCGCCGTCGTGCCTTCGGGCATCGTGCCCGTCAGCTTGAAGCCGATGACCTCGGGGATCAGCATCGGGATCGGCTGGCCCAGCATGGCCGCCTCGGCCTCGATGCCGCCCACGCCCCAGCCCAGGACGGCCAGGCCGTTGATCATGGTGGTGTGGCTGTCGGTGCCGACGACGGTGTCGGGATAGGCGACGGTCTTCTTGCCTTCGTCCAGGGTCCAGACGGTCTGGGCCAGGTTCTCCAGGTTCACCTGGTGGCAGATGCCGGTGCCGGGCGGCACGACGCGGAAGTTGTTGAAGGCCGACGAACCCCAGCGCAGGAAGTTGTAGCGTTCGATGTTGCGCTCGTATTCGCGCTCGACGTTCTGGCCGAAGGCTTTGGACGTGCCGAAGTTGTCGACCATGACCGAGTGGTCGATGACCAGATCGACCGGCACCAGCGGGTTGATCTTGGCGGCGTCGGCGCCCAGGGCGCTCATGGCGTCGCGCATGGCGGCCAGATCGACCACGGCGGGCACGCCGGTGAAGTCCTGCATCAGCACGCGGGCCGGACGGAAGGCGATCTCGTGCTCGACCGAGCCCTTGTTCTCGACCCAGGCGGCGACGGCCTTCAGGTCGTCCTCGGTGACGGAAACGCCGTCCTCGTTGCGCAGCAGGTTCTCCAGCAGCACCTTCATCGAGCGCGGCAGGCGGGAAATCCCGGTCAGACCAGCTTCCTCGGCGGCGGGAAGGCTGTAATAGGCGTATTTCTTACGCCCGACGGAAAGGTCCTGGCGGGTCTTGAAGCTGTCGATCGACGGCATGGAGAGTTCCTCTGGTCAGCGCCGCCCGACAATCCGGTTGCGCCTTCGCGCGGCAGACGCAGCGGCTCACAGGGCCCCTGCGCGCGCGGCGAAAGCCTGCTGCGGCGACCGTGCCTATAGCCCCGCCACGCCGCACCGTCCATGTGTCCACATCCCTGACGTGGACATTGAGAAGGGTTCGCAGATTTGGCGCGGCGGGTGAAACGCGATGATCCACACCCTCGCCCTCTCCGGCCTGAGCGTGTCGCGCGGCGAGCGGCGATTGTTCGACGGCCTCAACCTAACCTTGCGCGCCGGCGAGGTGCTGGCCCTGACGGGCGCAAACGGGGCGGGCAAGACCAGCCTGCTGCGCGCGATCGCCGGCCTGTTGCGCCCCGACGCCGGCACGGTCGCCTTCCAGGACGGCGATGGCAATCGGCTGGACGAACGACAGGCGCGTGGACGCGAAACCCATTTCCTCGGCCATCTGGACGGGCTTAAGGGCGGCCGCACCGCGCGCGAAGAGCTGGGGTTTCAGTGCGACTGGCTGGGCCACACCCAATACGGCGTCGACCACGCCGTCGAAGCTTTCGGCTTGAAGCCCCTGCTGGACCTGGAGGTCCGGCGTCTGTCCGCCGGTCAGCGCCGTCGCCTGGCCATGGGCCGGCTGGTCGGATCGCCGCGCGCCCTGTGGCTGCTGGACGAACCGATGGCGCCGCTGGACACGCGTTGGCGCGAAGCCTTCGCCGAGCAGATGCAGCGTCATCTGGACGCCGACGGCCTGATCGTCGCCGCCGTCCACGACCCCCTGCCGCTGCCGACCCGCTCTCTCGATCTGGGGGCGCTGAAGTGAGCCGCCACGATGTCGATCAGGAACCCCGTCCGCCCGGCCTGCGCGGCGCGACGCGCGTTCTGCTGGAGCGCGAACTGGATCTGGCCTGGGGCGGGGGCGGCGGCCCGTTGCTGGCCTGCGGCTTCTTCGCCTGTCTGACCGCCATTCTGCCGCTGGCGGCCGGCGGTGATCCGCGCACGCTCGGCCCGGTCGCCGGCGGCGTCGCCTGGTTGGCGCTCGCCCTGGCGTCCCTGCTGTCGCTGGAGCGGCTGTTCGAGCGTGACATGGAGGACGGGGCGCTGGATCTGCTGGCTCTCGGCCATCTGGCGCTGGAGCAGGTCGTCTTGATCAAGGCCCTGGCCCAGTGGATCGCCGTCGGCCTGCCGCTTGCCCTGACCGCCCCCGTCGCCGCCCTGGCGCTTGGCCTGCCCGCGTCGCTGACGCCTCTGGTCGCACTGACCGCCCTGATCGGCGGCGCAGGCTTCGCCTTCACCGGGGCGCTGGGCGCCGCCCTTGCGCTGGGCGCCAAGCGTGGCGGGCTGCTGATCGCCGTCGTCGTCCTGCCGCTCTTTATTCCCCCCGTCGTCTTCGGCGCCGGCGCCCTGGAGCGCGCGGGATCAGGCCAGCCGGTCGGCCCGGCATTGGCGTTGCTGTGCGCCTACGTGCTGTTCGCCGCCATCGTCGCCCCCTTCGCCGGGGCCGCCGCTGTTCGCAACGCGCAAGGGTGAGCTTGCCCGCCGTCCATTCGTTGCGTAAGCGCTGAACCGATGTTCGGCCTGTCCAATCCGCAGCGCTTCATGGCCTTCACCGGCCCGTTGACGCCCGTTCTGTGGGGGCTCGCCGCCGTGCTGCTGGGCGTCGGCGCCTGGCTCAGCTTCACCGTTCCGGCCGATTATCAGCAGGGCGACACGGTGCGGATCATGTTCGTCCATGTCCCCGCCGCCACCCTGGGCCTGGGCGCCTATGCGGCGCTGGGCGTGTCCAGCTTCTTTGCGCTGATCTTCCGTCACGCCTTGGCCGACGCCGCCGCCCGCGCCGCCGCCCTGCCGGGCGCCGCCTTCACGGCCCTGGCCCTGTTCACCGGCTCGCTGTGGGGCCAGCCGATGTGGGGGACCTGGTGGGTGTGGGACGCGCGCCTGACCAGCGTGCTGGTGCTGTTTCTCTTCTATCTCGGCTATATGGCGCTGAGAGCCTCGATCGACGACGAGCAGAAGGCCGGGCGCGCCGCCGCCGTCTTGGGTTTGGTCGGCCTGATCAATCTGCCGATCGTGAAGTTTTCGGTCGACTGGTGGAACACTCTGCACCAGCCCGCTAGCTTTCTGACGCCCGGATCGTCGGGGCTGGATCCCGTTTATCTGCCGCCCTTCCTGACGATGCTGGCGGCCTACGGGATGCTGTTCGCGGCCCTCTGGCTGACCGCCATCCGCACCGAGATCCGCCGCCGCCGCGTCATGACCCTGCGCGCTCGGCTGGCTCAGGAGGCCTGAAGCCATGCTCGACCTCGACATGACCCCCTACGCCACCTTCGTCTGGCCCGCCTGGGGCGTCAGCGCCCTGGTCCTGACCGCCCTGACCGTCCGCGCCGTCGTCGCCTCCCGCAGATGGAAGCGCGAACTGGCCCGGCTTGAGGCAGACCAAGGCACACACCCAGAAGCAGCGGACACCAACCGCCCTCAAGCAGCGCGAAGCGCGTTAGGACAAGAGAAATGAACCGCTGGCTGGCCCTGATCCCGCTGGCGGTCCTCGCGGCGCTGGCGGCCTTGTTCGTCGGGTGGTCGCTGAAGCGCGATCCGGCTTTCAAGCCCGACGCCCTGGTCGGCCAGACCATCCCCGAGACGGTCCTGCCCCTGCTGTCAGGCGACCAGGCGGGACCGGGCAATCTGGACCTGAAGACCGCCGGCGTCGGCCGGCCCATGCTGGTCAATGTGTTCGCCTCCTGGTGCGCGCCGTGCCGGATCGAACATCCCAAGCTGCTGGCGCTGAAGGCGCGCGGCGTCGCCGTGGTCGGCATCGCCTACAAGGATGAGCCGGTCGCCACCCGCGCCTTCCTCGACGAACTGGGCGATCCCTATTCGATGGTGCTGGTGGACCGCGAAGGTCGTGCGGGCCTCGACCTCGGCATCTCCGGCGTGCCCGAGACCTTCGCGGTCGACGCCATGGGCCGCATCACCGCCAAACAGTCCGGCCCCCTCTTGGACGACGCCGACATCGACCGACTGGTCGCCTCCATGCAGGCCCCTCCTCGTCCCGCACCGACCAAGCGGTGAGGCGGCGTTAACCCTTTTTCGAGGGTTTCCGTTAACCATGTCGGCATGAGCGCGATTCGTCCCGACCTGCCTCTGAACACACCCGCCCAGGGCCTTGATCTGCCGAGCGCCCGCAGCGCCCAGGCGGCCTTCTTCCGCGCTGCAATGGAGCAGACTGCGGCGCCCAAGCGGCCGGTCCCGGCCGCCGCCGTCATGTCCACGATCCGAACCGCAAACCCGGCCCGGCCGGTGGAGGCGCCCCCCGCCCCGGCCCAGCGCGAGGAGCCGCGGATCATGCGCCCCGGCTCCTACCTCGACATCCGGGTCTGATCAGTTCCAGCCGCGGCTGGCGATATATTGCTGCAACGCCTCGATCCGGGTCGCGTCCGACGGGTGGGTCGAGGCGAACTGCGGCGTCTGGGTCTGACGCTGCGCCGCCATCAGGCGCCATAGCGCGACCGCCTGCGACGGCTTGAACCCGGCTCCAGCCATATAGTCCACGCCCAGACGGTCGGCCTCCAGCTCGTCGCGCCGCGAATAGGGCAGCAGAAGGCCGTATTGGGCGGCCAGACCGCCATAGGCGTTGACCGCATCTCCATAGCGACCCGCAGCCCCGCCGACGGCCGCCAGACCGACACTGGTCACCGTCTGGTTCGAGGCGCGCTCGGCCGCATGGTTGGCGACGACGTGTCCGATTTCGTGACCGATCACGCTGGCCAGCTGATCGTCGTTCTGGACCAGGGCCAACAGGCTGGTCGTCACGCCGATCTGGCCGGACGGCAGGACGAAGGCGTTGGGGCTGGCTTCCGTGAACACCGCATAGTCCCAGGTCCGATTGCCCAGACCCGCCGCCTGGACCAGACGGTCGCCGACGCGACGAATCCGGTCGACCTGGCCGCCGGTCGTCATCACGCCTGGCTTGGCGATAGCCTCTCGCCAGGCCGCCGTCGATTGCTGCGACAGGGCGGCGTTGTCCACCAGCAGAAGCTGATTGCGACCCAGGGCTTCGTTATACGCGCAGGCGGACAGGGCCGAGGCCGCGACGGCGGCGGCCAGGACAAGGGCGGAACGGCGGGGCAGGATCACGGGGGCGGCCTCTTCGAGCAGGACGAAACAGCAAGGCAAATGGTCGCGCTGGGCCTGAGGTTCCACCGTCAATCGATCGGCGTCGCGCCTAGCTGAGTCCGGCATGCTTCCGCCTCGGCCGCCAGGGCCTTGCGCTTGGCCTCCCCGAACTTCTCCAGCGTGCGGTAGGGCATGGCCAGCCGCACATTGTCCCGCAGCCGGCCGCGATTGCGCTCCAGAAAGCCCCAGTACAGCCGGTTGAACGGGCAGGCGGCATCGCCGCTCTTGCTCTTCACGTCATAGCGACACGCCCCGCAGTAGTCGCTCATCCGGTCGATATAGGCCCCCGAGGCCGCATAGGGCTTGGACCCTACGATGCCGCCATCGGCGAACAGGGCCATGCCGCGCGTATTGGGCATCTCGACCCATTCATAGGCGTCGGCATAGACACACATGTACCAGTCGTCGACCTGATCGGGATGCACGCCCAGCAGCAAGGCCAGATTGCCCGTCACCATCAGCCGCTGGATATGGTGGGCGTAGGCGTTGTCGCGCGTGGTCTTCACCACGTCGGCGACACAGGCCATGTCGGTCTCACCGGACCAGTAGAACCAGGGCAGCTTTCGGTCCGCATCCAGGAAGTTGCGCGCCCGATACTCCGGCGCCTTCAGCCAGTAGATGCCGCGCACGAACTCGCGCCATCCCAGGATTTGCCGAATGAAGCCTTCGACCGCGTTCAGGGGCGCCTTGCCCGCCCGATAGACCGCCTCGGCGCGCTTGCAGACGTCCAGAGGATCCAGCAGGCCCAGGTTGATCGACGTCGAGATCAGCCCATGCCACATCCATGGCTCATTCTCCGCCATCGCATCCTGCCAGTCCCCGAATGACGGCAGGACATCCTTCAGGAAGTGCTTCAGCGAGGCTTCCGCCTCCTCCGCCGTCGTGGCCCAGCCGAACTTGTCCAGCGATCCGAAATGGTCGCCGAACAGCCGCTCGACATCCGCCATCGCCTCGCGCGCCACGGCGTTGGGCGGGATGCGCAGGCGATCGGGCGGCGTCACGCCCTTGGCCAGCTTCTTGCGGTTCTCGGCGTCATAGTTCCAGCGCCCGCCCTCCGACTGATCGCCGTCCATCAGGATGCCCGTCGCGCGGCGCATCTCGCGATAGAAGAACTCCATGCGCAGCTGCGACTTGCCCGAGGCCCAGCGGCGAAAGCGGTCGTGGCTGCTGATGAAGCGGCGATCCTCGCGAATCTCGACCGGCAGCCCCGCCCCTTCCGCAAAGGCGGCCAGATGCTCGGCCAGCCGCCACTCGCCGCATTCGGTCATCACCACCGCCTCATGGGCGCCGTCGTCCAGCGCTCGGGCCAGTTCCCCGGTGATCGAACCGCTGTTGTCCGCATCGTCGATCCGCACATAGCGCACATTGACGCCCCGCTCCTTCAGCCGCTCGGCGTGATTGCGCATGGCGGCGAAGACCAGGGCCAGCTTCTGCTTGTGATGCCGGACATAGGTCGCCTCGTCGCGAACCTCGGCCATCAGAACCGTATCGACGTCCGGGTTCAGATCCTTCAGCGCCGACAGGTCGTTTGACAGCTGATCGCCCAGCACCAGCCTAAGCACGGACATGCGTTATTTCCATCACCGGGCCCATTTGCGAGCGAGAGACTGAAGTCGAGGACGCAGGCGAAGAAACACCCGGTACGCTCCCTCCAACGCCGCCAGGACCCAAGGGATGCGTGCGGCCAGACCCAGCGGTCGCAACAGCGGGATCGCCCGCCACATCGCCGCGAACGCCGCCGCGCCCGACAGCAGCCTGCCGTTCTCCGTTGCGTGGAATCGCGCCAGCAGCGTCTCGCGATCCAGCGGGCAGCTTGTCTGACCGTCCGACACATCGACGAAGCGGATCGCGCCGCGTCGATCCAGCCGCCGCATCACGGCGATCTCGCGTCGGCACAGGGGACAGCCGCCATCGTACCAGACAAGCAAGGGGGTCATGACGATCAAAGGCTCTCGGCGACGGCGAACGGGCTCGCCATCCTATACGGGCGTCCTCTACAGTCTGGATCGCAACCCGCCTTGACAGGTGTCCGATGACGATTGAACCCACCGGCCGACATCGCTTGCCGCCACTCGCCCGCATACTGGGTTTCGCCGGCCTGCTGCCCCAGGCGGCGGCGGTTGTCGTCCTTCTTGCACGCGATGCCGACCAGCAGACCGCCGCCCTCGGCCTGGCCTACGCCTACGCCGCCCTGATCTTCAGCTTCCTTGGCGGCGTCTGGTGGGGACTGGCGGCCGCGACGGGCGTGAAGACGCCCAAATGGGTCTGGACCGCCTCTGTGGCGCCCTCGCTTCTCGCGCTGGCGACCAGCGTCGTTTGGGCGGCGGGCTCCGACCCGGCCGTGTCGCTGGTCGTGCTGGGCGTCTTCATCGCCGCCAGCGTCCTGGTCGATCTGAAGCTAAAGGCGGCCGGTCTGACGCCCGAGGGCTGGCTGGCGCTGCGGGCGCCGCTGTCAATCGGTCTGGGCGTGCTGACGCTCGTCGCCGGACTGACCTGAAAATATCTTAGGCATCGGGCAAAAAATCGGGGCCTGCCGCAACCGACAGGCCCCTGATTTTACTCGTCTCGACTTGGAGCGGGCGAAGAGATTCGAACTCTCGACCCCAACCTTGGCAAGGTTGTGCTCTACCACTGAGCTACGCCCGCACTCCGTAGGAGCTAGGTGCGCTCCCCGTCGAGGAGGGGGCGTATAGCGGAGGGTTGATCGGTCCTGCAAGAGAGAATTTGCAAAAAGCGATCAAGTCCCGCTCACACCCCCCGCGCCTCAGCGCGGCGCCAGCCTGATGGCGCCGTCCAGACGGATGCATTCGCCGTTGATATAGACGTTTCGAGCCAGCTCCAGCACCAGCGACGCATAGTCGGCCGGCGTGCCCAAGCGGCTGGGGAAGGGGATGGCGGCGGCCAGGGCGTCCTGGATCTTCTGGTCCATGCCGGCCATCATCGGCGTCCACATGATCCCGGGCAGGATGGTGTTGCAGCGCACCCCTTCCTGGGCCAGATCGCGCGCGATCGGCAGGGTCATCGCATAGACGCCGCCCTTGGACGCCGAATAGGCCGCCTGGCCGATCTGGCCGTCCTGCGCCGCCACCGAGGCGGTGTTGACGATCAGCCCGCGCTCGCCATCCGCCATCGGCTCCAGCGTCACCATGCCCGCCGCCGATTGCGACAAAACGCGGAAGGTGCCGAACAGGTTGACCCGCACGGTGCGCTCAAACTGGGCCATGTCGTGGGCCTTGATCTCGCCGGTGTCCTTCTTGCGCGAGACGGTCTTCTGGCCCGTGGCGATGCCGGCGCAGTTGACGGTCAGACGTTCCTGGCCATGGGCGGCGCGGGCCTTTTCGAAGGCGGCGGCGACCGAGGCGTCGTCGGTCACGTCCACCTGGCAGAAGACGCCGCCGATTTCGGCCGCGACGGCCTCGCCCTTTTCGGCATTCAGATCGAACAGGGCGACCTTGGCCCCCGTCGCCGCGATGGCGCGCGCGGTGCCTTCGCCTAGGCCCGAGGCGCCGCCGGTGACCACTGCGGCGATGGTGTTGTCGAGTTTCATCCTGATCGTTCCTATATTGTCGTGAACCTGAGTTTCGTTTGAGGATTTAGCGGCCATGACCGCCAAAGCCAAACCCGCCGATCCGTCGGATGTCCTGGACCCGAAAAAGGCGCTCGTGCCGTCGGTGGTGGAGATCAACGAGGCGCGCGTGACCAAGGGCTTCTGGCCCAAGATTCAGCGCACGGCCGCCCGCATCCCCTTTGCGGACCAGGCCCTTGCCGCCTGGTACGCCGCGCGCGATCCGCAGACGCCGATGGCGGCCAAGGGCATGATCTTCGCGGGCCTGGCCTATTTCGTCATGCCGGTGGACGCCATTCCCGACATCTTCGCGGGCATAGGTTATACCGACGACGCGGCCGTCATCACCGCCCTGCTGGCCCTGGTCGGCGCCAACATCAAACGCCGCCACCGCGACCAGGCCGAGGACGCGGTGCAGCGGCTGAAGGCGAAATAGCTCAGCTTACCGATTATTCAGTTGTCTGGTGACCAAGCGAGACTCAATCTTGGGCCATGTCCTTTTTGAGGCGCCTGGCGCCATTCGTCGCCCTAACCGCTTTCGGCCTGCCGCTTGCCGCCCTGGCCCAAACAAGCGCGCCGACAGCCGAAGACTATAGGAGCGACGCCCGGTCCATCGAGGCGTTGGTCGCGGCCAACTACGCCTATCTGGATCGTTTTCCGCTTGGCCAGGCGCCCATGACTGAACGTCTGCGCGCCGAAGCTGATGCGGTTCAGGACAGCACGACCCTGCTGCGCTACGCCGAACGGAGACTGGCGTTGCTGGCGGACGCCCATGTTATCATCGGCAGTTCGTTTTCCGACAGCTGGGCCATCGTCCCCAGCTACGCTGACCTCTGGGTCGAGCCGGACGGCGGCACCTATCGCGTAACCGCCGTGCGAAAGGGATCGCCGGCCCGGGCCGCCGACGTGGCGCCGGGCGACCAGCTGGTTCGGATCGACGGCGTCCCGGTCGCCGAGGCCGTCGCCGCCTATTGGCGCGATCTGGGCCTGGAGTCGGGCGGCGACGCCGGCTACGCCGTGCGCGTGCTGGCGGCGGGACGCCGCGACCGCCCGCGTCGCCTGACGGTCCAGCGCGGCGACGGTCCGCAACGGGAGCTGGCGCTGTCGAACCTCTATGTGGCCCCGAGCCCCGACACCGGGCCGATCACGACCACGCGCGGACGTGACGGCCTGACCATAGCCTTCAACGATTCCCTGGGCGACGACCGCACCATCGCCGCCTTCGACGCCGCCATGACCCAGGCCCGCCGCAACGAGACGATCATCCTGGATTTGACCGACACCCCCAGCGGCGGCAACACGGTCGTCGCACGCGCTGTCATGGGCTGGTTCGTGAGCGAAGCCCGCCCCTACCAGGTGCACCGCCTTATGTCGGAAGAGCGCGAGACCGGCGTGCCGCGCCAGTGGATCGAAGAAGTGCTGCCTCGCCCCGGCCGCCATCACGCCGGCGCGGTTCGGGTCAAGGTCGGGCGCTGGACCGGCAGCATGGGCGAGGGCCTTGCCCTAGGCCTCAAAGCCCAAGGCGCGCAGGTCACGGGCTGCCCGATGGCCGGCCTCTTGGGCGCCATTTATGACTTCCGGCTCGAGCACTCAGGCCTGACCATCAAGCTGCCGGCCGAGCGGCTGTCGTCCGTATCGGGCGTCCCGCGCGAAGATTTCCGGTGTCCGGCGTCTTGATCGGTCAGCTCTCTACCGTCACCACGATCTTGCCCAGGGCTTGACGGTCGCCCAAGGCCTTGATCGCCTCGCCGGATTTTTCCAGCGGAAAGGTCTTGGACACGCGCGGCCTGATCTTGCCGTCCGCGTACATCTGCATCAGTTCGGCCATGTTGGCGGCGTGGGCCTTGGGATCGCGCATCACCGCCGCGCCCCAGAAGACGCCGATCACCGACACCGACTTCAGCAGCGTCAGGTTCAGCGGCAGGGACGGAATGCCCGCCGGGAAGCCGACCACCAGATAGCGCCCGTTCCAGTCCATGGCCCTCAGCGCCGGATCGGCGTAGTCGCCGCCGACCGCGTCATAAACGACGTCCGCCCCGTCGCGGCCGGTCGCGAGCTTGAACTCGCCGGACAGCTCTTTCTGCGCCGCCTTGTCCATCGGTCCCGACGGATAGATCAGGCCGTTGTCGGCGCCCAATTCGAGCGCGAACTCGACCTTGTCGTTGGTCGAGGCGGCGGCGACCACCTTGGCCCCCATAGCCTTGCCCAGTTCGACGGCGGCGGCGCCGACGCCCCCGGCCGCACCCAGCACCAAGAGGGTTTCGCCCGCCTTCAGCTGCGCCCGGTCCTTCAGCGCATAGTAGCTGGTGCCATAGGTCATGATCAGGGCGGCCGCCTCTTCGAAGCCCATGGCGTCGGGGATGGGGATGACCGTCTCGGCCCGCACCGCCAGCCTCTCGACCAGTCCGCCCCAGCCCGGCACGGCGATGACCCGGTCGCCCTTTCGAACGCCCTTGACGCCCTCGCCCACCGCCTCGACCACGCCGGCGATCTCGGCGCCGGGCGAGAAGGGCCGCTCGGGCCGGAACTGGTATTTGTCCTCGATGATCAGCGTGTCGGGATAGTTGATCCCAACCGCCTTGACCTCAATGATCACCTCGCCCGCCTTGGGCGTCGGGTCGAGCACGTCTTCCACGACCAGGGTTTCGGGGCCACCAGGCGTCTTGGACAGAACAGCGCGCATCTTTCCTCCTTGGCCGACATGGCGCGGCCTTCATCGCGACGCTAAAGAGCGCCACGCCCGTTTGAAAGAGGCGATAAGGACAAGGCTCAGGAAGACGACATGACCGCCCTCATCCTCCATGGCGGCGCCGGCGCCCGGCGCGAACGCAACTACGACGCCGAGGTCGTGCATATGCGCGAGGTGGTGGAAGCCATGAAGGTCCGGCTGGACGCGGGCGACAGCGCCCTGGATGTCGCCACCGCCGCCGTCGTCATGCTGGAGGATTCGGGCCTCTATGTCGCGGGCAAGGGCGCGTCCCCCAATCTCGCCGGCGCCTATGAGCTGGACGCCAGCATCATGGACGGATCGACGAAATGCGCCGGCGCCGTCGCCGCCCTGCAAGGGTTCCGCAATCCCGTCGTCGCCGCCCGCGCGGTGATGGATCGCACCCCCCACGTCATGCTGGTGGGCGACGGCGCGGCCCTGTTCGCCCATGACCAGGGGCTGGAGCCCATCGCCGACGAGGCCGCCTGGTTCACCGGCGCGGGCAAGGGCGAGGACAACCATCCGCCCGGCACGCTCAGCCACGGCACCGTCGGCGCCTGCGTGCTGGACAGCCAGGGCCGTCTCGCCGCCGCCACCTCGACCGCCGGCGTGTTCGGCAAGATGCCGGGCCGCGTCGGCGACACGCCGATCCCCGCCGCCGGAACCTGGGCGGACGCCCATGCCGCCACCTCCTGCACCGGCCAGGGCGAATATTTCATCCGCGTCGCCGCCTCCGCCCAAGTCGCCTGGCGCGTCGCCGCCGGTCAGTCGCTGGCCGAGGCGACCCAGGCCGTCGTCGACGAGATCGGTCAGATGGGCGGCGACGGCGGCATGATCGCCCTGGACGCCGCCGGAAACATCGCCGCCCCCTACAACAGCCAGGGCATGAAGCACGCCTGGCTGACGCCTGCCGGCGAGATCGGCGTCCACGTCTTCCGCGACTAGGTCTTGGCGGAGATCACGTCGGAAATGGTGGTCAGCAGCCGTTTCAGATCGATGGGCTTGCTGACCACCGCATCCATGCCCGCCGCCAGATAGCTCTCCACCTGCTCCACCATCGCATTGGCCGTCAGGGCGATGATCGGCGTGCGGACCAGCCCCTGGTCGGCCTCGCGTTGCCGGATCGTCCGTGTCGCCGTCGGACCATCCATGTTCGGCATCTGCACATCCATCAGGATCAAGTCCCAGTCGCGCGTTTGCGTCGCTTCGACCGCCTGAAGACCGTCATCGACGATCTCGACCTCGATCCCGACCTGGCCCAGAAGGCCGCGGATCACCTGCTGATTGACCGGGTGATCCTCGGCGACCAGCACCCGCAGCGCCCTTTCCGGCTCGGCGTCCGGCGCATCCTCGCCGGCCTTCACAGGTTGCGCCGGCGTCAGCGGCAGCGTGACGACGAAGATCGCCCCTTCGCCCGCCTCGCTCTCCACCTCGATCCGGCCGCCCATCAGCTCCACCAGGGTCGCCACGATCGACAGGCCCAACCCGGCCCCGTCACGCCGGTCGACGGCCGCCGCCTCGATCTGGGCGAAGCGCGTGAAGAGTTGCCCGATCTGGTCCGCCGGTATGCCCCGCCCGGTGTCCGACACCCGGAGCACCGCCCCGGCGTCCGTGCGCGCGACATCCAACGCCACCTGCCCCTCCGCCGTGAACTTGATGGCGTTGGATAGCAGGTTGAACAGGATTTGACGCAGCCGGACCGGATCGGCGCTGACCCATCTCAGGCCCGTCGACACGACGTGGAAGGTCAGGCCCTTGCTTTCGGCCAATGGCCGCAGCGTCTCAGTCACCTCGTGCACCAGGGCGTCCGCATCGATGGGCTGCGGCACGATCTCCAGCCGCCCCTCCTCGATCCGCGACAGGTCCAGAATCTGGTTGATCAGGTCCAGCAGAGTGTGGGCCGACCGGTTCAGGATCTCCAGTCGCGCCTTCTGCCGATCCTCCAGCGCGTCGCCCGCCATGATCTGCGCCATGCCGATGACGCCGTTCAGGGGGGTGCGGATCTCGTGGCTCATATTGGCCAGGAAGCGGGACTTGGCGACATTGGCCTCGTCCGCCTCCTGCCGCGCGCATCGGGCGGCGTCGCGGTCCTGAACCGCCGTCGCGTGCGCCGCCTGCAATTCCACCAACAACGCTTTGTTGCGCTGGTCCGCCGCGAACAGGTCGCACCACAAGGCGTGGGTCGCGCGCGAGATGATGAACAGGATCGTCGCCAGCATGACGAAGGCCGCCGCCACCGCCAGACCGTGCGGCCCGATCAGCGAGGGATAAATGACGACCAGCACGGTCGCGCAGATCGGCGCCGCCGCCAGCGCCAACAGCCGAGGCGCCGCGCTGAACTGAACGAAAGCCACACCGATTGACCAGACCTGAATCAGCACCACCACCAGCATCACATCGGCGCGGGGGTTCATCAGCCAGGCGATCAGCGGCCCGGACACCCCCAGGGCGAACCGGATCGCCACGATGGCCATCAGCAGCAGGGGCCAGCCCGCGACGGGCGCCTCAGTCTTCTGGTATCGCTTGACCCGCCCTTGCGCCCAGACGTCGAACGCCATGCCGACGAGGGCGAACCCCAACCCCAACCACGGCTGCCCGAGGGCCGCCAAGATCAGCCCGGCGGCCGCCCAGCTGCCGTAAAGAACGGCGGGCGGAGTAACCATATTTTGCAGGACGAAGGCCCAGACCGCGATCTTTTCGTCGGAGACAGAAGTCGCTTTCGCTCGTCTCGGCACGCGTCCTCGGCTTGGGTCGTCGCTGGGATGCGACCTCTTGGCGAATAGAGCGCCGTCGGGAGTTTGTCCATGAACGACCCGCGCCTTATCCGGTTCATTACAGCTCGGTAAGGTGCAAGACGCCCAATCGCTGATACGGTCTCGGCGCCCGGCGTTCCGGGCTTCGGAGCCCTTCATGAAATCCCGCCTGATCGCCACAGCCGCCGCCTCGGCCCTCCTTCTCGGCCTCGCCGCCCCCGCCTTCGCACAGAGCGCCGGGCCCGCCGCAGCCGCCGCTCAATCGACCGGGCAGGCGCCGCAGGGCGTGAGCGTGCCGCCGCTGGGCTTTACCAAGCGCGTTCTGGCGAACGGGCTGGAGGTCTATTCGGCGCGTGACGCCGACACCTCGAACGTCACGGTCCAGGTCTGGTACAAGGTCGGCTCCAAGGACGATCCAGCCGGCCGTTCGGGCTTCGCCCACCTGTTCGAACATCTGATGTTCAAGTCCACCACCAACCTGCCGCCCGAGACCTTCGACCGGCTGACCGAGGACGTGGGCGGCTCCAACAACGCCTTCACCGCCGACGACACCACCGCCTATTTCGAGACCGTGCCCGCCAACCATCTGGAGCGGATGCTGTTCGCCGAGGCCGACCGCATGGGTTCGCTGGTCGTGGACGAGCCGACCTTCGTCGCCGAGCGCGACGTGGTGAAGGAGGAATACCGCCAGCGGATTCTGGCCAACCCCTATGGACGCCTGTTCGGCCTGTTCGTGCCCGAGACGATCTATCAGGACAGCCCCTATCGCCGCCCGGGCATCGGCTCGATCGAGGAGCTTGAGGCCTCGTCTCTGGAGGACGTGCGCCGCTTCCACGCCACCTATTATCGCCCCGACGCGGCCTATCTGATCGTGGCCGGCAACTTCGACCAGGCTCAACTGGACCGCTGGGTGGATCAGTATTTCGGTCCGCTGAAGAATCCGACCACGCCGATCCCGACCAACAACGTCGTCGAGCCCGAGCCGACGGGTCCGCGCAACGTCACCTACTATGCGCCGAACGTGCCGCTGCCGGCCGCCGTCGTCGCCTGGCCGACGGTGAAATACGCTGACGCCGACCGCGCCGCCCTGACCGTTCTGGACGGCATCCTGTCCACCGGCGAATCCAGCCGCCTGTATCGCTCGCTGGTCTATGACAAGCAGATCGCGGCCCAGATCGGCTCGACCCCCGACTTCTCGCAGCAGGCCGGCAATCTGTCCGCCCTGGCGATCATGGCCCAAGGTCACACGGCCGAGGAAGGCATCGCCGCCCTTAACGAAGAAATCGGCAAGCTGCGCGACACGCCTGTCAGCGCCGCTGAACTGGCCGAGGCCAAGAACGAGATCGTCGCCAATACGCTGCGCAGCCGCGAAACGGTGGACGACCGCGCGACCGCCCTGGGCTTCTCGCTGATCAACACCGGCTCGGCCGCCGCCGCGGACGAAGAGGTCGCCCAGATCCAGGCCGTCACCGTCGCCGACATTCAGCGCGTCGCCCGCAAATATCTGACGCCGCAGCGCCAGTCGACGATCACCTTCCTGGCCGCCGACGATCAGAACCCCGCCTCGGTCCAGAAGATGAACGTGGACGCCCCCGTGAAGGTCGCCGACCTAGCCCACGCC